>NZ_JACHFR010000004.1 GCF_014202035.1 Treponema rectale | reverse complement strand
TGTCGATACAATTCAACACATTTCTTTTTGTATTCAAATGAATAGCGCATAAAAATACCCCTTTTACTTTTGTCCAGTAAAAGGGGTACATATCAGCTTTTCATTTACGTTTCAGCAGGAGGGGTCCGTTATATATTATTATTCAGATGCACCCATCGTAAAGCGGATGGTCTTTGAATAAGAAACATCGCTTCCCAGGTTCCAGCTGAAGGTTGCCGCACTGTCCTCTCCGGAAGAAAGACCACTCTCTGCGGAAGAATCAAACATATTGTTTATAAAGCTTCCTCCGTCATAAGTTCCGTACCAGATATTATCAGCATCCGTTACGTTGTAGGCATTTTTAAGACATACAGCAAAAGCATATTCCTTACCGTTCATCGTAAAGCCGCTGTTTGTTTCTACAACTTCTACACTGTCATTGTCTGCATCCGTTGATTCATCCAGAGTTCCTACAAGAGTATCTATTGCACCACCAAGAAGAACTTCTTTTCCAGTGTTGTTAGTAAGATTCAATGTAAGCTGAAGATACGGGGTATCTCCCTCATATACAAATGAAGGTACAACTTCAAGCGTTACATCAGGAATTTCTTCACCGGTACATTCACTTACGTCTACCAGAGAAGAAGAGAATTTATAGAATTTCTCTGAAACCCCTTCTTCATTGAGCTGTACACCATAATTCGTACCGTCAATATTAATTACAAACTGAAGTCCTGATGCACCGAAGCTACTTTCATACCATACAGGGTCTGAAGAAGTAAGGGTGCTGGATCCTACAATATCAATTCCGCCGAATTTTCCTACAAAAGGAGAACTGCTGTCTGAAATTACAGAACCGAAGCGGTAGCCCAGCCCCTTTTCAAATTCCGATGGAACTTCATAAGAATATTCAGAAGTAGTCGTATATTTGTAAGTTTCTGTAATTACCGTATAAGACGGAATGTCAAAACTTGCTGTATAAGTAACCGGTTCAACAGAAACATCCTGTGCCTGAACGGTATAAGTTACGGTTATTGTTGTTCCCATATTATTGATGTAGAAGTCATACGGAATTGTATAAACTCCGTCAGAAACTGATGCACTGCCGTCAGAAACAATATCCGTGCCATTCATTGTAAGGGAAGTTTCAGTTATTGTTGCCTTTGAATACTTAACAGGAGTAATTATAATACTTCCGATATAGTTAAGGCTTGCACTGAGATCAGTATATGTATAAGTTTCAGGACTAAATGAACTTCCCAGAATTGTTCTGTTATCACTGTCTGCATCTTCATCAGAACCATTCTGTATGATTCTGAGGGAATTAAGCTGTGCCGTCTTATCAGCTTCTACGTGAACTACCATATAGTATTTGCGGCTTGAAGAACCGTCTTCTGATTCAACATAAACAGTAAACAGAAGAGTTCCTGCATCATCTCCGCTCATTGTGTGACTGTAAGAAACGGAATATATTCCGTCTGCAACAGTTGTTTCGTCAGTCCATGAAGCGGCTGTTATTGAATCATCATCTGCAGAAATATCAGTACCATTGCTGTGACGCATTGTTATCTTTACGGAAGCTCCGCTGGAAACAGCCTGTGCTGCAACTTTTAAGGTTCCTGCATCTACTGCATAAGCCTTTGTTGAAGCAAGATAATAATACGTACTTCCCGTCATGCCTGCAGCCCAGTCACTTGCAAATGCAGAAGGTACAGTTCCGGCAAAGGACAGGGAATTAAGACGGGACTCGCTGTCTGAAGCACGTATAATGTAATAAACATATTCCTGATAGCTTGAACCGGCACTTCCGCCGTTTGAAACCTTAAACTTAAGGGTTGTTGTTCCCACCGGTAATTCAGTTGCAAGAGTATTTCCGCCGTTTACATAGTTATAGCCGTCAATTGATTCAGAAGCATTTCCTATGTTAATGAGCCACTTAACGATATTCTCACCTTCAGTAACATCATAATGATGAAGCGTCCAGCCTGCATCCTGACTTTCCGTAACGGCAGTTCCGTTTACATCAGCAGTCTGAACACAGGATTCAACTTCAATGCTTTCGTTCTGCTGGTTTGTCGTAAGGTTCATCTTAAGGGAAGATACTGTATTTGGAAGATAAATATAGTACGTCCATGGAGTATAAACACCTTCTCCGCCGCTGCCGGAAGATTTTACCCCGTAAGAAACCGTAGAAAGATCCGGCTTAACAAATTTATATGTTATTCCGCAGATTTTAACTGTTGTAGTACCGTTCGGAAGATCAAGAACAGAGCCTGTTCCGCCGCTTACCTGACCCAGCGTAAAGGTATAATATCCGTCTGATCCGTCAGCAAGATATTCACATTCACCATCAACTTCTGTAAGAGTTACGGCTTCCGGTGCATAACCTGTAAAAGAAGTGTTTTCTGAATCATTTTTATGCTCAGTATTTACAGCCGTATAATAAACCGGCGCATCTTTATCAAGAGGACGCACGAAGAATTCAAGTTTATCTGCAAAGGTTGTTACATTTACTGTTTTTGCAGCAGCAGTATATGCAACATCAGCTGTAGAAGTAAGATTCAGGATTTTACTTACGTTATACTCACCGTTTGTACCGAGAGTTTCGTATGTTGCCCTGACTACAAGAGCCGTAAGGTTTGTATTTGCATCGCCGGCTTTTGTTATTTCAACTTTATGATAAGTAGTATCTGCCCGTTTTGAAGATTCATATCCGGAAGATGTACGGTGATAATATTCATCACTGACGGTTTTAATCCAGAGAACACGGGTTATTGCTGCTGTATTTTCATCCCCTAAAGTCACAGACTGACTTAAAGCAGAAGAAGCCTGGCTTGTTTTTGTAAATACACTGCTCCATTCTTCTGGAAGTTCCGTTGCGGAAGAAGAAACGCCATACCAGGCTGACGTACGTTTGTTAGTCGGAACTGCAGTAAATTCAAGCTCAGTAACATCAACCCTGGAGTCAGCACTAAGGGTCATTGCATACTTTGCAGCAGCAGATTCAGTTGAACCGGAATATGAAGAGTCAAAAGTAAAGCCCTTTACACCGTTGGCAAATCCTGCTTCCAGTGTATATATAATAGAAGAAAGTGTTGTATCTCCATCCTCAGGCTTTTCTACATAAATTGAATAAGTTCTGCTGATGCCGGTTTCATCTGTAACCGTAAAGGAAATACGGGTTTTGCCGCCTACAAGTTCTACAGTAAGACCATCTGTACCCGGAACTGTACCATATTTTGTAATTACGGCTGCATCTGATATTTCTGCCCCCATTGCTTCTGCAATAGCTTCAATAGAAAGTTTATCTGCAGTTTCATCAACAGTAAGTGTATACGTTGTAACATCAGGGCTGAATGCCGGAGAAAGAACAGCTGCTGCTTCTTCCTCATCACTGGAATTTATAATCGTTACATCAAGGCTTTCAAGAAGTGAATAATTTCCCCCTGCTGAGCTTGATGAATCATAAATATTACGGGTAAGTATAATTGAATAAGTGCTTGTTTCTTCTCCACCGGAAGTAATGGTTGCAGTTACTTTCGTAACGCCATAAGGAATCATGGCTGCAATTTCGTTATTTATTCCGTCTGAAGTTGATTCATATTCTATTATATTTGCACATTCAGTTTCTGACTGTCCGGAAACATACTCCTGAGTATAGGTTTCTCCGGTAATGTCATCTGTTACTGTAGTTTCTGAAGTTACGGTTTCAAACTCTTTTGTCTGAATTACAGTCCAGGTAAGGTCTGCATCTGTATCTGCAAGATAGCAGCGGAATTTCATGCCGTCAGTTCCATTATCAGAAGCATCTACCGTAAGAGGATATTCCGTTACATCAGGATCAAAACTTATGTGATTGAGAGAATAATCATCTTCTGCACTGAGAACAACAAGTCCGTTATCCGTAACTGTAGAAAGATTTTCGCTGCCGGAAGAGATAATGTTTATTTTTGTAGAAACCCTCTTCTTCATAAGGGTGACTGTATAAGTCGTTGAAGAATCTTCATCGTCAAGAGAAGTTGCAGTTACAGTTACAACTGTAGTTCCGTATGGAAGGTCTCCCAGAAGAACAGTACAGCCGGAAGAAGAACCTTCTGTTTCTGTAACTTCAAGAGAACCTGCTTCTATAAGGTCTGTATTCTGCTCAAGATCCTTAAACTCTCCTGCAGTCTGAATTGTATAAGTTACGCTGCCGTTTTCAACTTCGGTTATTTTAGAAACATATTCCTGAGTCTGAACAGCAGTCCATGAAGTAACGGTATAGTCCGGTTCCTCAGGATAAAACCTGATGTTTACAGGATCATTTGCTCCCGTAAGATTCTGAACGGTATAATTAAGTACAGTTGAACTGTAATTTATAAGGTTTCCGTCTTTTCCGTTTGCCATTACTACAAGCCCGCTGTCACCTGCAGAAGTATCAGAAGAAGATGCTGTAGTAATGATATAGCGTTTTGTAAGGGTTATTTTATACTGAGAAACAAATTCAGAAAGATTACCCTGTTCATCTGTATTATATGCGGTAACCGTTGCATAAACTTCTGTTACGCCATAAGGAAGGTCTGTTCTAAGGGAAGTATTCTCCTCAGAGATATACTGCATGTACGGAGAAGTTCCGCTGTAAGTTTCATCGCAATTTATAAAGCTGAATTCAACCGGAGTTTCCAGGTCTTCCAGGTACTGGTCTGTAACTCCGCCTTTATTGTCATCCCATACAGGAACGTATTTTTTAGTCTGTACGGCTTTCCATGCAAGTTCCGCATTGTCGTCAAGAAGATAGCACTTAAAGACAACAGGATCATCTCTTCCCGTAAGGTCAAGACTTGTATCAGCACCGGTAGAGTCTCCGATTTCATAATTGAAAACGGTGCTGCTGTAATTGATTGCATTGCGGGACGGATCTGTTGCCTTAAGAACTACAAGTCCGTGATCCGTAACATTGCTTTCATCACTGGAATCTGCAAGAGTAATTACATATTCCTTTGTAAGGACGATTTTATATTCAGAATAATAATTGTCATCATCAGCTGTTACACGGCAGGTTACAACCGTTACACCGTAAGGAAGGTCAGCCTGAACAATGCTTCCATCAGAAGACTTTACTTTTACAAGATTAACTTCTGTTTCTTCATCAAGCTTCTGCGGATACTGTCCCTTAATTCCGCTGTAGGTTATTTCGTTACCGTCAGAATCTTCAAAAGTACAGGTTTCTGTTTCCGGAACATATTTCCAGGTCTGTACTGCAGACCATGTTACCACCGCATGAATGTCATTTGTATAACATCTGAACTGAACAGGATCATCTTTACCTAAAAGAGTGACATTTGTACCGTTTTCGTAGGTTACGTCATAGTCTTCATAACCTTCAGGAACAGCACCTACAAAATACACGCTCTGCTCTTCACTGTAAGTAATCTGATTATGAGCAGTATCTGTGTTTTTTATTACAACAAGACCGCTGTCAATTTCCAGGTTTGTGCTTGCAACTGGTTTTAAGCTGTCATCACCGGTTTTTTCCGTACCGTCATCATTATAAATATTTTCAAAAAGACTTGAGCATCCTGAAAAAAATCCAGTAAATGCTGCAAATGCCGTTATAATAGTAAGGATTTTTGCTGTACATTTCATAAAATCTGCCTCTTTTTTACCTGCTCTATTAAAGCTTTATTCCTGTTTTGTTACGATGAACTCTACGCGGCGGTTTTTCCACCAGTTTTTACGGTCTTCCCATTTTGCAATCGGGTTAGCACCGCCTTTTCCTTCATATGAAAGGAGGTTTTTATCCAGACCCCGATCTGTCAGAAGCCCTACAATTGTCTGAGCCCTGAGTCTTGATAAAGGAATAAGCTCATTTATATTTTCACGCTCAGTATTTGAAACATTGTTTGCATACCCTTCTACAGTTACGTTTACATTTCCGTGAGTCTTAATCTGGCGGGCAATACTGTCCAGAGTTTCTATATTTTCCTGACGCTGTTCTTCTGAAATCTTATTGAAAGTTGCCTTATCTGCATCAAAGTAGATAGTATTTACAATAATCTTCCACTTCTTATTAGGAATAATTACTTCCATAAGAATTCCTGTGGTAATTATATCTGTAGAAACAAGAACTTCTTTTTGAGTGCGTTCCCTGTCTCTTTCATCAGGAATTACAGTCAGACGCACCGTATATGTGTTGCGGGAGAATACAAGTTCCCCGGAATCTGATTTACCATCCCACCTAAGATTTTCAGGAAGCTCACCTTTTCCTGTCCAGGTTTTAAATTCGTTGTTCTGGGGATCAAGTATTTCTACCTTCCAGCTTTCTGGAGAATATTCAAGATAATCCGTTGTAAGAGAAAGAGTTGCAGTATCAGCAATTCCGTCTTCATCAGGAGTAAAATCTTCTTTTGGTGATGCTGTAATAAGTGCAAAAGGCTCCGGCCATGAAGCTATCATTTCTTCATAAGCCAGACGCTTACGTTCCTGACGATTCTGAATCATTCTCTGCACGTCGTTTACAACTCCCAGCGGATACATTCTTATTCCTCCATAAACTCTGGCATAACCGGCAAAACCACCACCGATACTTGTGTCATAAAATGCGTTATAATCAATACCGATAAACGGTACAAACATATCTGTACCTAAAAAAACAGCTGTTTCCAGGGAAGCACGATAAAAAAGACAGTTTGCTCCCGGCTGTCCAAGTTTTACGCTGGTCATTCTTCCATCTTTTTTTGCCTGCTCCGAGCGATAATAATCCGTAGTTATAAAATTAACACCGGCACCTGCCCCGGGAATAAGTTCCAGCCATCCCGGAAACCAGGATACCATCTTTTTTGAGATTATCTTGCGGATACGGAATTCGACTATATTTGTCTTAAAATTTTCCATGAGGGCCTTTTCCGTCTTACCTTCACCCCACATATCATGAGTATAGGCAAGCCCCAAAAGCCATCCCTGCCAGTTATATCCGGCAACTGCAAAAAAACTTCCGCCGTAGCTGGTCATAGGTATAGTACCCTGACTGAAGAATTCCATAGGAAAGTTCAGTGCTCCCCCTGCCTCCACAAATACATGATTAGGCTGGATAAGTTCTCTTTCCGGAAGAAACTTTCCATTGTCAGGCTCTGCAAAAAGCCCAGTTGTTAAAAAAGCAATAGTTAATAGTAAAAAAAATCGTCTCATTATTTTGTTTTTGTATGTAAAAATTCGGTTAAGTTATTAAAATTAGCGGAAAGGATTGTATAAAATTAAAAATATGCCGTCAATAGAATTTTATTGAAAAAAGTGTTATTTCTTTATATTTTTATGAAAATATTAGAAAACTTATGAAAACCTTAGAAAATTATAAACAAATTGTAATATTTAAGCGAAGTTATTGTTGATTGCAATGCAATACTGTAATGAATAATAAGAATTATGTCCACCCCGTACACATAAACTGTAAACACTTCAGTAAAAATGAGGTTTAATTTTCATTAAATGATGGTTTAATCGAAGTCAGTTATTCTCAGAAAGCGGTTTTATATTGCCTTTTTTTATGTTTTCTTTAATTATTGTGTCTGTTATTTCAAAAAGAGTTTCTGAACCTGCCCTGGTCTTGCTCTGTCTGCCGTAAACCTGTTCCGCAGTAACATTATGGGCCCTCCAGTCATCTCCGTTATTGCTATTATTAAGCATAAGAGGCTGAAGATTATCCATTGCCCTGACAAACTTTGCCTCAGGAGTCTGAGCTTCCTCAAATTCTTCAAAAACAGCAGCCAGCTCTTTCTTCTGATCATCTGGAAGCAGAGAAAAAATCCGCTCTTTTGCCTTTTCTTCCCGTTCCTTCTGGGTCTTTTTGCCCTCTTCGTCATAAGCATAAGTATCACCGGCGTCAATTTCTACAATATCGTGTATCAGACACATAATCATAACTTTTGCTATGTCTATTTCCTGATTGGAGTGTTCCTTTAAAATATATGCCATTATAGCCATATGCCAGGCATGCTCTGCATCATTTTCGTTGCGTCCATGACCGGAAAGATGTGTCTGACGGAATATATTCTTCTCTTTATCTATTTCAAGGGCAAATTCAAGCTGTTTTTTCAGTCGATTATTCATGTTCTTAAGTCCTGTTTAAAAAAATATCCTGAATCTCCGTCCTGCTGCCATTTATTGCCGGTGGAAAATTCAGGATATTGAAACAAATTACGTTCAGTCTATCTCGTATTTTACATTAATACATTTTTTTACGGTAAGAATGCCTGGAGATGCTGTAATTCCGGAACTAAGACTCTTTGAATAATAATTTGCACTGACTGCTGCTTCACCTTCGGCATCTGAATAAGCTGCATCTGTAATTTTTAATACCTTACCGAGCTTTTCGTTAATGCGGCCGGAAAGTTTTTCTGCAGATTCTTTTGCATTATCCAGGGCAAGAAGATTTGCTTCTGCTTCATATTTACTGCGTTCAGAATGATCAAAAGTCAGGTCTGTAAGGGAAGTAACGTCCAGAGCAAGGATTTCTTCGGAAAACTGTTCAAATTCATCAATATGCCTGAATGTAATTGACGTATTCTGAGTTGAAGAATATCCGTCAAACACTCTTTTTTCTGGATTATACTGCCAGTGATATTCCTTGTTAGTCTGTACAAGACCGGTTTTAATATCCTTGTCGTCTACCGAATACTTTTTACAGATATCAATCAGCTGCTTTACAGTAGCATTTGTCTTTGCAAGGGAATCAGCAAGGCGCGGCTCAACGTTCTTTACATTAATACTGATTTTAACAATGTCAGGAACAAAACTTACCGTGCCTTCTCCGCTTACATTAATCGTACGAAGTTCTTTTTTTGAGCAGGATACAAACAGTGCAGCAGAAGCAAACATCATGACTGCTGTCTTTAAAATAAGGTTCTTTTTCATCATTTTCTCCTAATTAAGAAGCATTAGTTTCTACCAGTCAAACATTATTACTGCTGATTAGTTTCAAGTATCCTGTTAAGAAAGTTTTCTATCTCAGGAGAAAGGGAATCATCTTTTACAAGTTCTTCTTTTGCCTGCGCCACAGCCTGAACTGCACGGTCATAATCACCCAGCTGTTTTAAAATGTAAGCATAATGAATAAGAAGATTCTGTTTAGCAGAAAGATTTTCTGCATAGCGTACAAGATTTGACTCAAAAAATTCAGGAAGCCATGTCCAGACCTCTGCGTCTACAAAATTTTCAATAATCAGCTGTGATACTTCCGGATTCTCAGGTGAAATTGCAAAAAGAGTATCTGCAGCATTTAAAGTTTTCTGTTTATTTCCCTGAAGACCATAAAGAGTAATTCTATACAGAGGAATTCTGTAATCTTCCGGATACTTTGATTCACACTTTTTTAAAGTAGATTCAGCTTTTTTATAATCAGGAACTGCAAGGGCAATTCGTGCCGTAATAATATAAGCATCGCTCTGATATTCAGGGTTGTCCGAATAGCCTTTTATACACTTTTCTGAAAATTTAAGAGCCTTTTTTAACTCTCCGGAATTCCACAATACTATGGAATAATTATAATTATCATCAGCCGTAAACTCATATCCCTCCTGGTCTTTTTTATCATAAACCAGTTTTGCATTTTCAATGTCATCCATGCTGAAATAAATAAAAGCAAGAGTGCTGAGGGAAAAACCGTCATAACAGTCCTGATCATAAGCTTTACGAAGATAAGTAAGGGCATTATTCATTATTTCTTCGTCACTCATAAGCCAGTTACCGCTGTAACGGTAAATTACATCATCATAATAAAGCCCAAGGGCATAATCCAGAATAGGTTTTTCTCCATTAGCTTCTATATACTTCTGAACAACAGCTGCCGGATCATACATAACAGTATTAAAGGTCATCTCACCTGATGTACTTACTGCATGACGAACATCATAAAGAGTTTCTCCTTTTTCAAGATCCTTAAAACCAAACATTGTATGCATCATGCTGAGCGCAAAGTATTTTGAGCAGAGTTCAATCTTTTTTGCGATGATATATTCATTAGTATCTGCCCCTAAAGAACCAAATGCTGTCTGATACTGCCCTTTTTGTATTAACTTGTCTACTTTTTTTAACACTTTTTGAGTCTCTTTATCTGCCGACGAGTATGGGGTTTTCTGTGCAAAGAGCTGCACGTAACTAAACACAGATAAAAGCATAATAATGGAAAAAAATCTTTTCATAAATTTTACCTCACCTTTTGTAAATCTATTTTACCATAATAATAAGGGGGCTGTCCAAAAAGTTTATTGCGTAGCGTTCGGAATCTATGCCACATTCGCACGCACCTGCTACGAATGTGTATCTAGTGTAGATGGGGCTGTCCAATAAGTATGAGTCATTGCCGTGCTCGACAGCCTGTCATTGCCGCACTTGATGCGGCAATCTCATGCAGGGGGATTTTCGGGTCGGGCCCGAAAATGACACTTATAAAAAGTTGTTGACAGCCCGAAAATGACATTTTTTTGAACTTATTGGTCACCCCTTAAAATTTGCATAATTTTTCTTAAAAAACAGCTTAAAAAATTTGCATTATTAAAGAAGTGCCCTTATAATCGATTTCACAGTATTAAAAGTGATATCAAAAAATAAAGTTTGATACAAATAAAAGCAAACTGATACTTGGTTTTGATATTGCTTTGCAGGTGCAGCTTTTTAAGGGGGAGCTCTATGTTATTAACATTAAGAAAGTTTTTTAGCCTTATACCGGCCGCAGTTCTTGCCGCAGGAATGCTTGCAGGATGTTCATCGGACGGTGGCAGCAGCGGCGGAGCAACGGAAGAAGAAAAGATTCCTTCCGTTACAATCAGTTATTCCGGTGAAAAGGAAGTATCTGATGTAATTCCAGGTATTACGGGTAAATCACTGCTTGCAGCAGTTGAAAATGCTGATGATGCAGTTGTCTCATGGACAGCAGGCAATGAAAAGACAGCACTTTTCAAATCAGAAGGAAATTCTGCCGAAATAGTATTCCTTGCAGAAGGAAGCTTTACCGTAAATGCTTCAATTACTACGGCGGATAATAAAACCTATACTGATACTGTTGTTTTTAGCAGTTCTCTTGCCAGCCCTTCACCAGCAGCCGTTACAGAACCTGCCGTTAAGGAAAACTCAGTAACAGAACATGAAGCAGAACTCGAATGGGCTCCATTTAACACAGAAAACGGATCCGTACTGGCTTATGTCGTAATATTGAAAACTGAGGACGACATCTTAAGCATAAATTATTATGATAAGGAAACAGCATCTGTAAAATTTGAAAACCTTGATTCAAATGTTTCTTTCACTGCAGAAATCTATACGGCTTATGCTGATTCTGAAGAAGCAGAAACCTATTCCGTTGAAAAAGTAGAATTTAAAACAAAGGATGACGTTACACCTCCTGAATCTGTATCTGATGCAGCTATGACTTTAAGTGAAGACGGTTCAGCAATAGTCATCTCATGGAAAAACTCTGCAGACAGTGATATAGAAAAATTCAAAATCGTTCCTTCTCTTAATTCTATAGAACAGGAACCTGTTGAACTCACTTCAGCCGAAGTATCAACTTCAGCCGAAGCTGACAATACATACAGCTTTAACATTGAACCTGCAAAAGATAACCGTACGTTTGGTTTTACAATCACAGCTTATGATAAAAAAGGAAATGCTTCATCAGAAGTTTCTGTTAAGAACGGTGAATCTGATTCTCTTACTGTAGAAGGAGACAGTACTCCATGTGCAAAAGTTTCTGATCTCAATGTTGTAATTAAAAGCGTTACTGAAGAAAGCATGACATTCAGTGCCAGCTGGAAAAATCCAACTGATTCAGATTTTGCTAAAGTTCAGATTGCAGGAGAAGATACTGATACTGTTTCTTTCCAAAACCGCACAATAGAAATTTCAAAAGCAGCAGCCGGACTTACTTTTACAACATTCGATAAAGTAGGAAATGAAAATACAGTTACAGTTCCTGCAGACTGCTGGAAAGCAATCAGCACAGGATCAATGAAGGCAAAACCTCACTGGTCAAATGCATACCTTGTTTCTGACATTCCGACATTCTCTTCCGGAGCAGAATATTCAGTAACGGCAATTGACAGCACAAATACAGAAGCTGCAGCTGCAGTTATTTCTGAAAAGACAACAGCTGTCCTCCGGGGACTTAATGCAAATACAGAATATAAAATAGCATTAAAAGCAAAATTTACAGACACTGACTATACAGTTACTTATACAGACATAAACACGGCTTTAGAAGCAGAAACTGTAAAAGTTGAAGCAGCAGCAATTTATACAGACTGGGAAACAGCAGCCGTAGTTCCATACATAACAGGATCAGCTTCTCATAAAAATCTCATTGGCTGCGGTCACACAGGTAACGGTGTAAACTATACCATCAGCAGCATGAAATACACAAAATGGCTGCTCGTACCGGGTCTTGCAGAACCGGAAAGTACGGAACACTTTACCCTTGAAGCAGCATCAGTTTCTTCAGACGGTACACTTGTACCAGGTGGAATGTATGCTTACCTTGACATTGACAAAAAATACGCTTTTACAAACAGTATGCGTGCAATTCCTGACTGGGAAAATGTCAACAGTTCCGGACCACAACTCTGGGTTGATGCAGAGCCTTATAATCCTTCTTATGCCGAATTTAAATTCATTCCTGCAGAAGAAGAAGGACGCACCCATCAGGTACAGATTTGCAGTACAGCAGATTCTTCCCTCTACTGGTGGGAATCAGCTCACAACTTAAGCGGATTAAGTCTTGCAGATGCAGAATCAAAAGGAAAACTTTCAGACAGCTATTATACAGCAGTAAAAGGTGAATGGACTCTTACACAGGAAGCACCTTCAGAAGTTACAGTTTCTGACATAAGTGATTCAACTGCAACTGTATCATGGAAAAATCCTTCAAACGGCTCTCTTGAAAAAATCATCGTGACTGTAACTGGAGAAGACGGAACGGAAATCGTTTCTTCTGAAGCAGGCAAAGGTAAAAACTCATATTCTGTTACAGGGCTTACAGCTTCAGGAAAATACTCAGTAACTGTAAAGGCCGTAAATGCTGCAAATGCAGAAGCTGTCTCTGCCGCAGTAGACTTTGAAACGTCAGGAGATTCCTTCCCTCCTGCAAAAGTAAGCAGTATTTCCATTGACATGAACAGCGGTTTAATCAGCTGGACAAATCCGTCTGACATTGATTACAGAAAAACTGTAGTTAAAATTAACGGAACGGAAAAAGCAGCTGTTGATGCAGCAGATGAAATCAACAACAGCATTACAGCAGGAACTCTTTCTGCAGGAAGCACGGTTTCCATTACTACTTATGATGAAAGCGGCAACGGTGATGATTCAAGTACAGTATCACTGACAATGCCGTCAAGCACAGGTTCCATCAATACTACTTATTCTGCAGAAACAGGATGGACAGGACAGCTTAAAATAACAGGCATATCTCCTTCTGCAGAAACAGGTTACAGCATTTCTTACGGTATAAAGGCTGTAAATAAAAATGATGAAGCAGACACAGCTGTAAGTGCATCAGATTACAGTGCTTCTGATAAAATACTTGTAAACGGACTTACACCTGGAGCTGAGTACAAACTTGCAGCTGTTACCGTATTTACTGATACAGAAAAAGATGCAGTCATCTGCAGTACAGAAACTACTTACTCAGACTGTTCCGTTAAGCCTGTAAAAATCGTATGGCAGATGAAACAGCCTTACAGCAATGTTGATGTCGTTCCGTATATTCTTACAAACGGATCAAGGGACTATAAAAACTTAATCGGTGTAGGACGCAGTGAGCAGAAATTTACGCTTACAGACATGAAATATGACCGCTGGATTGTATGGCCTAGCCTTCAGGACGGCAAGGCAGAAAATTCCTTCAGTCTTGAAGCAACAGATAAAACTGCAGAAAGCTCAAACCTCTTTGTATATTTTGACGGAAATTCATGGAACAGTAATTACAACGCCATGAAAGATGCCAACTGGTCATACAACAGAGGTAATGTCTGGGAACTCTGGGTCGGAGACAAAGATACGAAGGTTCTTACAAGTTCAACATTTACAAAACAGTCTTCTTTTGTTCTTGAAAAAGAAGGAAGTACATGCACTTCTGCAGTTCCGGAAAACTATGAAGGCTGGTATTTCATTCATTCAGACCAGTACACAGGCAGATACTTCTACAGTTCATGCTTAAATCTCAGCGTAAATGCCAGTGTTGATAAATCAAACATCGACTGGCAGATTGCAATCAAACCTGCAGTATGGACAGGCACCGAAGCAACAGACGGCAAAGGTCCTGAAAAAATTTCTGACCTCTCTGTAAATGCAGAAAGCATAACAGGAAACAGTGCCGTCATTACATGGACTAATCCATCTGATGCAGACTTTGCATATGTTGTAATCAAGGGCGGTCCGGAAGACATAACACTTACTTCAGGGGAAACTTCTTATAAGTTTGCAAATCTTGCTGAAAACACACTCTATAACTTTACGATTACACCTTATGATATTTATGATAATGCCGGAACAGAATCTGATGCTCTCAGAGTAGAGACTTATGATGTCAACGCACCGGATTCTGTTACAGATATTGCCCGTTCAAACGAAACTTCCAGAACAAAAATCGTTCTTACATGGAATGAACCGGCTGCAGAAGATTATGCTTCCGTTAAAATCACGGCAGAAGGTCTTGAACCTCAGACAATTGCAAAGGGAACGACAACAGCTTCCTTTGACGTAGAAAAGGACTCTGTTCATACATTCACATTTGCAACTGTTGACACAAGCGGAAACATGCAGGGCGATGAAAACAATACAGACAATTCTCCTGCGGCATATACAGCAGCAGCAGCACCGTTTGCTGATTCTGTAAAGGCTTCTGCAAGATGGACTAAAGAAATCCTTGTAACATGGACAGACACCCCTGCTTCAGAAGACGGAGTTACATACTCTTATGAAGTTACAGGAACAGACGGTATAAACACCATTCTTCCGGCTAATTCTGATGAAAGCAACTTGATTTCTGCCGGAGTCCAGGTTGCTCAGTTTACAGATCTTACTGTCGGCACGGAATACACATTCACAGTAAATATTGTTACTTCGGACGGAAAAACATTTACCGGTGATTTAAGTTCAAAAGCCGCACCAAGAAAAGTCATGGCTGAATATAAAACTATGAATAACAGTGAAAATCCATATTTTGTTGCTTCAAGTGCAAAAGCGCTTATAACTAATTCCGGCAATTCCGGAGGATATTCTAAGACAATGGTAGTATACCCTGCCCTTGACGGAAGCATTTACTATACTTACACGGCAGACTCCACTACTGATAGTAATGCACTGAAGGCAGAAACTGGTACTGTTGATACATTCAGCCTTATGCTTACTTCTGTATCTTCAAGCTTAACAGACGGATTTGTCTGCATGGCAGCCATTGATGCATCAAAAACTGCCTGGGTTGTTTATAGTGACGCAGCAGTATTTGAAAAGAACTCTATTGAAGAAAGTGCACTGCAATATGCAAGTTTCTTTAACGGTACATCTAAATATGATTCAGACTATCCGTATTCACTCAGACCTACAGCTGAAGAAGGAAAAATTCAGATAGGAGCTGGAAGTAAAACCACTAACGAAAAAAAGATTACTTATCGTAAATCAGAAGGTTCTCCTGGTGTAGCTGACGGTAAGTGGAAGGTAACATACACTTACTCCACCACGGCTGAATAATCCGGAAAGAATTTAACCTGACAGCTGCCGCCAGCTAATTAAGACGGCAGCTGTTTTTTTTACTTTCAGGTCTCTTTTCTAAAATGAATATATATGCTAGCATCTTAGTAAGTTTTAAGGGGCTGTAGCTCACCTGGCTAGAGCGTTTGAATGGCATTCAAAAGGTAGTCGGTTCAAGTCCGATCAGCTCCACTTAATTTAAGCACCTGACCAATAAGTTCGAAAAATGTCATTTTCGGGCTGTCAACAACTTTTTATAAATGTCATTTTCGGGCGCGACCCGAAAATCTATTTAGTTACAATACGTCGAGTCAAGGCACGCTAACGCTTAAAGCCTTGACACAGCCGTCTTTTAGGTTTTGTATTAAACCCTAAATACAAAAGATTGCCGCATCAAGTGCGGCAATGACAGGCTGTCGAGCACGGCAATGACTCATACTTTTTGGACAGCCCCTTTTTTTATTGAAAATTTATTACCACCTCCCCCTGAAATTTCCTTGACTTACAACTTATAACATGAAAAAATAAAATGTAGATAATATGTTAAGTTTTCGTAAGGAGGTTAATTATGAAAACAACAAAAAAAGTTGCAGCTGCAATTCTTGCTTTATCTGCAGCACTGGCATTTGTAGCCTGCGATAAAGATGACGAAGCTTCTTCTACAACATTCGGAGGAAGCCTTCCTGCATCTAAAGGCGTAAACAATTTTAAAGGCTCTTATACTTCTGGTGATGACAAACTTGTTATTGAAGACTCAGTTATCAAAAATTATGATAAGACCAAGAGTGGCGATTATGAATTAACTGATGAATATAAATATTCCTTCCAGAACACCGGAGATGATCCAAAAGAAGGAACAGTATATCTTACAGTGGGAGCTTTTTATAGTGACGGCGTAAGATATACAACTGTCGAAGATTTATTAGAGATGATGAAAATAAACGAACTTGGAAACACAGACGATATGACTGCAGACGAAAAAGCAGCTGCTGAATTAACGTGGTCTCTCTATAAAGAGCCTTTGTATAATCAGTATAAAGCCATATCAAAAGCAGTAGAAAAAAATACATATTCTATCGCTGGAGATGGCGTTATTACACTGACCCCTGTATTTGACAAGGTATCTAACCTTCTTAACAGTGAGTTTGTCTCTACTGGCCACGACTATACACTTGACGCAGGTGGTATAGAAAGCATTATTTTAAATTCTGATGATGGAAAGAACCTCAGATTTACTGCTTATGTTTTTGTTACAAAAACTCCAGCAGACAGTTCTACTCCAGAACAATCTGTTGAAAAAGCAACATTAACAGCAACATACGTATATAACGAAAATACCGAAGAACTTGTCCTTACCTTTGGAGATGAGTTTGATACTCTGAAAGAGAAATATAGTACTACTGCAGATGGTGTTAGCTATAATACAATATTGCCTTACCTAACAAAAACTATCACCTTCACAAGAGATTTTAACGTAATGACTCTTACACCAATTACAGAGGTAGTCGGAGACTAAGTAACTATGTTACTAAGCTTTTAGTTTATACTAAGCATCCTGGGGCTGTCCAATAAGTTTACATCCTAGTGTCATTCCGAACTTGTTTCGGAATCTATAGAACTAGATGTGGTGTAGATACTGAAACAAGTTTAGTATGACAATACTTATTGGTCATCCTCAGGATTTTTTTATTGTTCATAAATAGGCTCAAAGTCTTCGGCAGGATGTCCGCACATAGGACAGATAAAGTCTTCAGGCAGTATTTCTTCCATAAGTTCATAACCGCATATTTTACAGCGCCATCCGATTATTTTTTTATGTTCCCTGCTCTGCCCGGCTTTTTCAGGCTTTACGTTCTTCTGATATTCAGCATAAGTAAGAGGGGCAAGACTGCTGATAGTTTTTGCATCCTGAACTTCTGCAACAAAGAGTGTGTGACTTCCAAGTTCCATAGATGCAGTAACTTTACACTTTAAGACTGCACAAACCTGTTCCGTAATATATGGACAGCCGTTACTGTCTTTTTCGTATTTAAAGTCTCTAAATTTATCTACGGAACGGCCGCTGGAATATCCGAAATTTTTTATGGTATCAAAAGTACAGGACTTATCAAGAACTGACAGAGAAAACACGCCGCTTTCTTTTATCATTTCGCAGGTAAGGTTCTGACTGATAACAGAAATCGCAATTCTCACCGGACCTGCTGCTGTCTGAAAACAGGTATTGGTAATGCAGGCATTAATTCTGTCACCGCTTTTTGTACCTAAAACAAAAACACCATAAGAAAGACTATACATTGCTTTCTGATCCATAAATTCCTCCTGTATATAATTTATTATAAGGGGAATTTCTAAAACCGGCACTCAAAAAAATATTAATTAACTTTTAAACATTTTCTGCAAAACATTTTATTTTCTGTCCAGAGAACGGCCCATCCGCTTATAGTAGATAAAGCAGAGGATTATACCAAACACGGTTGCAAGAGGAGCCGCAGCGCCAATTCCGGTAAGGCTTGCATCAGGACGTATACTCATTAAATAAGAAACAGGAAGCCTTAAAAGAAACGTCTGCAACAATCCCTGAATCATTACAAAGAGTGACTTTGAATGTCCGTTAAAATACCCCAGATAACTGAACAGAATGCAAGTTACGACAGCTTCAGGTGCAAAACCTCTTAAAAACTCAAAAGCACGAGCAATAAATTGTCTGTTTGAAGTAAAGAGCATTGCAAGATAATCTCCAAAAAAGAATACCCCTATCATAATTACAAAACCGATTCCTGCTCCCAAAATCTGGCCGCAAAGCATTCCTGCTCGTGCCCGCTTTTCATTTCCGGCACCCACATTCTGAGAAACAAAAGGAGCCATACTCTGCATGAGGGCAGCCGGTATGAGCATTACAAACAGCTGTATTTTCTGTGCAACGCCGTAGCCTGAAGAAGCAGCAAGACCAAGTCTGTTTACAAAAGCACACAATGCAAGAAAACTAAAATTTGTAAGGACGCCCTGTACAGTAAGCGGAAGGCCTAACTTTACAAAACGAGGGACTTCACTTCCAAAATTAAAATATTTTTTATGAAAACCAAAAGACATCTTTCTCTTCTTTATGATGACAAAAGAAAGAATGACGCTTACAGCCTGTGCAGCAACCGTAGCAATAGCAGCACCGGCTACATTCATCTTAAATCCTGCAACAAGAATAAGGTCTCCGATGACGTTGACAATACTTGCAATGGCTACAAAAACCAGCGGTGTAGAAGAATCTCCCATTCCCCGAAGCATGGAACTTATAAAATTATAGAAAGTTATAAAAATAAAACCACCGCCGCATATCCTTATATATTGAACAGTTAAGTCAACAGCTTCTTCTGGTGTCTGCATAACGACAGCAAGAGGTCGGGCAAAGATTATGATACCGACAGTAAGAACAAGAGACAGAAGAAGAAAAAAAGCAACAGCATTGCCTATAAGCTTATTTACATCTTCATAACGTTTTGCACCGATATACTGCCCCATCAAAACAGTAACACCCATAGTTATTGAATTAAGGAACATCGTAAAAAGATTCATGACGTTTCCGCCGACATTAACACCACTGATTCCGGCATCAGTCCCAAAATGACCTACAATAACCATATCTGCAGCACTGTACAGAGATTGAAGCACAAGAGAAAGTAAAATGGGAAACATAAACGCAATGAGCTTAGAAAAGATATGTCCCTGAGTAAAATCCTGTTTATCCGTTAACATAATTTTGCCATTTTACCGGGGATTATTTATTAAGACAACTATAGCAAAAAAATTATCAATAAAATTTACAACAAAAACCAAATTTTTGCTTTTTTTCTTTCTAATGTTGGGTTATAATATTCCTTTTAAGGTAAAAAAATAAAAATTTAATTAAGCATTCTGTGGAGTCAGTTTTATGAAAACCTCTGGAAAATTTTCTGTTTTTGCTTTCATTGCCTTCTTTATCATCGGGCTGGGAATAGTTTCTTTTTCTGCAATCAACCTGTTTAGAAAAAATGCTGATGAACAGCTGCAGCAGATGAAGTATGAAAAAACCCTTGAGATGGAAAAAGGCCTGCTGCCAGAGAAAAAACTGGCAATTCAGATGGCACAGTCACCGGCAATCATTGATTACATGAAAAATCCGGAAGATGAAGCTGTTCGGGAACTGGCATTCAGAGATTTCAGCAGTTTTCAGACTTCCTACAGTTCTCACAGAACTTTCTGGATATCTGATGAAGATTTAAAATACTATTCCAATATGGAATTCATATACGATCTTGATAAAAGGGATCCGTCAAGCTCATGGTACCAGGCAACCATTAATGCAAACCTTCCTTTCCAGTTTTATGTTGATTATGACCTTGGACTTAAAAAAACTTTCATGTGGATAAATGTCTTAGTTTATGATGAACACCACTCTGTAAGAGGAATCACGGGAACCGGTGTTGAACTGAATGACTTTGTTCTTTCGATGTATGAAACGCTTGATAAAGAAACCACAATGTACATGTACAACGGCAGCGGTGAAGTTTCCGCTTCTCCTGATATCAGAGACCTTGAAAAGAAAATACAGATTACTTCCCTTATGCCAGAACTTAAAGAAGCAGAAAATCTTTTTACTCACGAAGAAAAAACATTTTCTACCATGTCAGGCGAATATTTTATTGCACCAGTTGAATCTTTAGGCTGGCATCTCGTTCTGTTCATTCCATTTACACCACAGGCATTTTTAAAGAATGCCCTGGTTCCGTTTGCAATACTCGTAATCATTATGGTAATCCTTTTTATAGGATATACAATGAACAGTCTCTTTAAGCCTCTGGATGAAATCAACGAGACCGTAAAAAATATTATTTCTTCCGAAGCAAATCTTACTCGCCGCCTTAATACTAACATTCATACCCCATTTGCATCGATTCATAAACTTGTAAACAACTTCAATACCTTCATGGAAAAATTACAGTCCATGATGCAGACAATAAAAGCTTCAGGCTCAAATCTGAATGTTGTCTCCGGCAGTGTAAAAGAAAGCGTTGCTTCCGTATCAAATTCAATGACAAACATCCGTCTGAGTATCAACAGCGTTCAGGAACAGATAAAAAAGCAGTCAGAGGGCTTTAACGAAACATCAACTGTTGTAAAAGACGTAGCTTCAAGTATTTCGACGGTAAATACAATGATTGATTCCCAGACAAAAAGTATTCAGGAATCTTCTTCTGCTGTCAGCCAGCTGGTAAACGGCATCGAAAAAATAACTACTTCAATGGAAAGCATGTCTGTCTCTTTTGACACTCTTGATAAAGAAGCCCAGAACGGAATTTCTAAACAGCAGAAAGTTGACGAAAGAATTTCTCAGATTGAAGAACAGTCGCAGATGCTTCAGGAAGCTAACATGGCTATTGCCTCAATTGCAGAACAAACCAATCTTCTTGCCATGAACGCAGCCATAGAAGCAGCCCATGCAGGAGAAGCCGGTAAAGGGTTTGCTGTAGTAGCTGATGAAATCCGCAAGCTTTCCGAAACCTCATCAGGTCAGTCAAAAACAATCGGAGTCCAGCTTAAAAACATTCAGGACAGCATTGAAGAAATTGTTGCAGCTTCCCAGGAATCAAGTACTGCTTTTGCTGGAGTTTCCGGAAGAATTCAAGAAACAGACCGCCTTGTAAAATCTGTCCGCAGTTCTCTTGAAGAACAGACAGAAGAATCCCGCAGTGTAATATCTTCACTGAATGAAATGGATAAAAATACAGAAGACGTAAGAAAAGCATCACTTAAAATGGCAGAAGGAAGTTCCCATATCCTGGAAGAAATGAAAAACCTTCAAAACTCTGTAGATGCCGTCAGCGACAGCATGGCAGCAATGTCAGAAAACGCACAGAGTGTCGTAAAAAGCGGAATGCAGCTGGATCACTGTATCGAAAATCTGAATACAAACGTTGCACAGCTTGATTCTGATACAGGAAGATTCAAAACAGAATAAGTTATACCTGATAAAAACCACTGCTTACTTTAGATGTAAACTCTTCTTTAGGCATCGGTTTTCCAAAAAGATAACCCTGGAGACGCAGGCAGCCAATGGATTTTAAGAAGTCAAAAGCTTCCTGCGTTTCTACCCCCTCTGTTAAAGTCTGCACTCCAATCTGATTGGCAAGATTTATAATACAGGTAAGAATCGACTGGGCTTTATTATTTTCTGACAGACCAGAAAGAAATGCCATGTCTATTTTCATCAAATCAAAATTATAGTCTTTTAAAACATTCAATCCTGAATAACCGGAACCAAAATCATCAAGCCAGAGAGAATTTCCATTTTGATGAAATACTTCAAGAGAAGTCTTTAATTTTTCATCATTAGAAGAAAGGGCGCTTTCTGTAATCTCTACGTGAATATAAGACTTTGAAAGTCCGTACTTTGTTATGCAGCAGTCCAGTTCTTTTGCAGGGTCAATAAGCTCAAAATCGAGTCTTGAAAAATTAATTGAAACCGGCACTGCAGGGAAACCTGTATCCAGAGCTTCTTTTAAATCTTTGCAGGCAATTTCCATTACGGCAAGATCAAGTTTATGAATTAAATGGTATTCTTCCAGAACAGATATAAATGCAGCAGGAGAAAGAAAACCGAATACAGGGTCTTCCCATCTGGCAAGTGCTTCTACCCCGCATATTTTTCCTGTTGCAGCCCATACCACAGGCTGATAATAAACCTTAACAAAGCCCTTCTCTATTGCAGAATCAATATTGTTTATTATGTACTGTTTTTGATTAAAAAGTTTATCCATTTTACAGTCGTATTCAACTATATTCCTGCCAAAATGTTTTTTACTGGATTCACAGGCATAGCGGGCATGATCACAGGCCAGCGTCGGAGAATCTTTTCTGTCTTTCAGTTTGCAGATTCCCGCCTTAAATTCAAGCTGAAGAAGATTTTCTTTTTTTTGAATCCTTTCATTTACTATGGCAACCTTGTCTTTTATTTTTGTAATATCAGTAAAAGCAACAAAATGGTCATCAGAAAAACGAGCTATAATTTCTCCATAAAAAACTTCATTTATAATCTGGGCTACAGTCTTTAAAAAGTTTGTTCCCGCTGCAAAGCCGTATTTTTCGTTATAGCTTTTAAAATTTTCCACATCCATAAAGGCAAAACACATATCATCTATGGATTTCTTTTCATCAACTATAAATTCCCCAACGGTTTTGTAAAAATAATTCATATTAGGAAGTAAAGTCAGATCATCTATCAGGGATTTTTTTTGAAGAAATAAATTTAAACTGTTAAGTTCTTCGTCTTTCTGAGCTTCTACTCTCTGCTGATGATGAGAATTCAATGCCGTTACAAAAAATGCAAGCCATGTAGTAAAGGCATTTACTTTTAAACTTAATGAAAGAGGAACAAGTTTATTCTGAAGAAACATGTATATCATAAAAACAACTGTAAGGGCTGTAAAAGAAACCAGAGGATGCCACACAAAAATACAGTTTACTATTATGATTACAGTTATAAATACAAAAACCTGGCCTCCCCGGTCCTTACTTGTATATGAAATATATAATCCAAAGAGAATCAGTATTATTGAAAACAACAGTTTTATTACGGAACCGATTTTTTTATTGGAAACTTTGTTTTTTAGAAAGAGAACAGAATATACCAGCGTTATTATAGAGCTTACAAGAAGAACTGTATAAGCAATCGTGTGCGTAATAAGCCATGCTGCGGTATAATTGTTAGAATCCTCTATTACACCGGAAAACATCATTATAAGCATCCAGACTTCTATAACGGCTACTATTACAGAAACAAATATTGCTGACCTGATGTTTGACGTAAACAAATAATCCTTTACAAATGAGGAACATCTGCAGCTTTTGAGAAATCTTTTTATACGCCCTTTAACGCCTGAATTCTCAACCATAGTCTAATTTTATTACCGATTTTTGAAAATTCAAGAAAAAAACTTACTGTTGTGTAAAGATTATGTTAAGGAAGAAAGGCTTATACACGATTGTCTTTCCGTGTCTGCCACATCGTCACCCTGTCATTGCCGCACTTGATGCGGCAATCTCATGCAGGGGGATTATCGGGTCGAGCGCGGGAATGACAAAATGCTGTGCAAGAGATGCCTGCCCACTGTCATTCCGGCTTGGCGTGGAATCTTTTTATCTTCTCCTTACCAGTCGTAGCCTACATCGGGAACAGGAAGAGTCACACCGTCCACAACTTTCGATGTCCAAGTCTTGTATAATTCTCCTGAATTGTTAGCATTTACCCACTCGTTCATTTGGTAGATAGACGGGATTCCTTCACTAGGATCTGCAACCGTTACGCCGTTGTCAGCACCAATACCGCCTGCTGCTGTTCCTGCCGCATAATAGTTGCTTACAAATATACAAGTACCGCTTCCTCCAGTTAAAATTTCTCCGATAACGCCGCCCGCACTTGTTTTGGTACTGTCTGTTATAGTAACACTTCCGGAGTTAAAGCAGTTCTTGACAATTGCTTTATAGTCGCTACTAAGATCACAAACACCTGCAATGCCACCAACGCAATACGTACCAGACACGGGAGCCAGGTTTGCACAGTTGAGCACACCTCTGTCTGTTGAAGCACAATGTTCATTGCCTGCAATGCCACCAACGACTGCTGTTGAAGCAGAGACCTCTCCGATATTAATGCAGTTACGCACAATTCCAAATGCAAGCCCGGCAATTCCACCAGTTTTGGTAGCCCCGGTTGATTGTACAGCTCCCATGTTCACGCAGGAATCAACGACGCCAGAGCCCTGCTGATAACCAAGAATTCCTCCAAGACCATCACCTTTGCTAATTACCGTTCCATAGTTCACACAGTTTATTATGGTACCAGTGTTGCAAAATGCTGCAATGCCTCCGGTATCAGAACCTCCCGTATGAGTAACAGAAACATAGCTTCTGCAGCCTTCTATACGGCCACTGTTCAATCTATTAACTATGCCGGCGTATGTAGAACTTCCCTCAACGGTAAGGTCTTTGACCGTTCCTCCGTCTACATAATTGAACAATGCATTTTGTCCGGAAAGACCTGAAACGGTCTTGTTATTTCCGTCAAAGGTTCCTTTGAATACGTTATTGTAATCTGGTCCTATTGGTGTGAAACTAGAAGTGAGGGTTACATCATCAAAAAGGGTAATTGTTTTTCCTTCAAAATTTTTTCCATCATTTGTGAGCGCTGCAATTTGGTTCATGCCTGCGGCACTTATTACTTTAATTCTTGTTACTGTGTCATAGTTTTCAGATGTAACCAGTGCGGCATCCAGCGGAATGCCTAATGTGCCATCGCTGGTTATGAACCAGCCAGCCGTCGGATCGCTTGCGTCTGGTGTAAGAGCAAATTTTCCCACCTCGTCGGCAAGGTTAACGATTGTGCCAGTGCCAGCCTCAAGCAGCGTTCTTCCCGCTTCGTAAGAGTTTGGAGTAATGCTGATTACATTGTCTGTCTCGAGCTCTGAAAGTGAATCTGTTATTGTGATAGTTTTTTCACTTGTAAGATAGACATCATTTGTACTATCCACAAGAGCATTGCCCGACATATTGAATGTGCCATTAACGAAAATTCCTTTTCCCAATCCTGATATGCTCGTCAGGGTATTGTTCTTGATTACACCGCCTGTCATTGTGAATGATTGAGTTGTTTCATTATCAGCAAATGCAACTCCACCGCCGTAGTCTTTTGCTTTATTCCCTGAAATCTCACCACCGCTCATTACCAGAGATGCTTTACCGCAGAAATATATTCCGCCACCGCCAACTATGCCAGTGGAATGAGTTGCCGTGTTTCCTGAGATTTTTCCGTCTTTGAAAATAAATTCAGCGTCATTCCACATGGAAACTCCGCCACCAGAATAAGCTTGGTTTCCGCTTATTTCACCGCCTTCCATTGTGAACTGTGTTTTGCCGATATACAGGGCTACGCCACCGCCGTTTTTGTTAGGATACAGACTATTCCCGCTAATAACTGAACCTGCCTTCATGGTTACTTTGGCAGTAACTGTATCAGTAACGGTTTCGTCTCCTACTATGGCAATGCCACCTCCTACACCCTTATCTTCTTTTATAGTTTTGTTTTCTGTTATGGAACTCTTATCAATTGTGAGGGTTGCGCAAACGACAGCAATACCTCCGCCGTATGATTTGGACTCATTTTTAGTGACGGTGGCTTCAGAGAGAGTAACATTTGAACCGCTCGCCATATAAATTCCTCCACCGTACGTTCCGCTACCCCCGGTAATCTTTAAGTTTTTGATTGTAACCGGAACCGCTGTAGAAATCGTGAGTGTCGTTCCCTGGCTGTTTCCGTCCAGAATATCACTTGTGTTTCCTGTCGCTCCAGAAAGTGTGACAGATCTTGCATTATATGTTCCGTTGCCGTCAGATTTTAGATTACCCGAAATTGTCTGCGTGCCAGTAACAGTTCCATCAATGTAGATTGTGTACTCAGCAGTGCTGTAATTCATAACCTCTATGGCTTTTGCAATCGTGGCAAAAGGCTTTGATTTTGTGCCGTTGCCGTTTGTGTCGTTTCCTGCGACACCGCAAAATGGGTGAGATTCGCTTCCCGCAACATAAATCGGCGCATCAAGCAAAAGCTTATCTTTGTCGCTGGAAAGCTTAATTCCCCAGTCGTCATCTGACAGCGCAAAATAATTTGTGTAATCATACTCGCCGTCTTTCTTGATAGTTGAAAGATTCGTTCCGTCTGCCTGAACCACTGTTGTTCCCCGCTTCCATTCCGACGGTGTAATGGCAATCTGGTCGCTTGCGCTGTGGGCTGTAAGGGCACCTGTCAGAGTGATTTTATTCTCTTCACCTGCAAGGTAAATGTCGCCCGCAACAAAAGCGTCTCCGCTCATATTAAGAGTACCCTGATTACTAATACCGCTTCCAACAGATGAACTTGTATTGCCGCTCACTTTTCCGCCAGAAAAAGTGAAAATTCCAGTGTTGAAAACTCCACCGCCAGAAGCTGTTGCCTCGTTTCCAGAAATTTCTCCTCCTGTCATGACAAAAGTTCCGCCTACAACAATTCCTCCGCCGGACATACACTTATTTCCGCTGATTTTTCCGCCCTTCATGGTAAGTTTTCCGTCAACTCCGACAAAAACTGCTGAAAAAGTTTCCTCTGTAAAAGAAGAAGTGTCGTTTCCTGTAATCCACACTCCCTCTTCAATCGTCACATCTGTTTCATAATTATTGTCAAGGACAAGAACCATTGTTTTGCTTGTTGGCGTGCTGTCTCCCAAAAGTTTTATGTTTTTAAGATTTACAGGAACAGTTGAAAAAACTTTAAGCGTAACGGCATCCGTCGAACCTGAACAAGACAATGCGTCTTTGGGCTCTCCGCTTGAGTCAAGCCCGTTCAAGCCTGCTATTGTTATGGAGTTTGCCTTTCCGTTTACTGCGTCGGAAATCTCCTGCGATCCCGTTACAGTTCCGCTAACAAAAATGCGGTAATCCTTTGAGCTGTCGCCTGTAGCCGCAATTACTTCCACCGCCTTTGTGACTGTTTCAAATGGAGCGTAAGGGCTTCCACTTCCTGTGATGTCGCTGGCAGTGACTTCCACGCTTGTAGCGGCCGCGGTCTGTCCTACATAAAATGTAGTTCGGGCAAACTGGCTCACAAGGTCAGCGGTAAGGCTGAATTCGCCACTGTCGCTTATCACTCCGCTTCCGTCAGAAAGCCAGGTATTTGTGGTCATGTTGTCAAAGACATTTATGGTCTGGACTGTTGAGTATAAAAGGATGCCGTATTCATCAAAAAAATTAAAGGTGACTTCGTAAGAGCCGGAGGGAGTTGAGCCGCCAGATGTCATATCCTTTGTCATGACAGTAACGGAAATTCCCGCGACATTAACACTAATATTATCTCTCCAGTTAGAATTGCTGCAAATCGCTGTTACAAGCTCTACGGTTGTCGGGATGGTCATGCTTAAGCCAACAAGTCCGCTTCCGCTCTGGCTTGGCTTCGGGTAGAAAGTGTGGCTTACCACAGGATTTGCGGCGGACAAGGTTGCAGGATATGTGTCGCTCATGATTATTGGGTCAGTGTTGGCATTCACGCTAGAGAATGTCGGAGACCTTTTTACGCCGCTTATTATTTGCCATGTTCCGCTTCCAAGCGAAAGCGCAAAAGTCACGCCGCTGGAAAAATCAAAGAAATCTAAATCTTCTATGCTGTTTATGGTGAATGAACCGCTTCCGTCTGTCTGGGTGGCGGTAACATAATAGTAATATTCAGGGCCAATGATGAATGAAGGAAGGGCTGAGCGGGAAACGCTGCTGTCATTCCGTGCTTGACACGGAATCTCCTGTGCAAGGGATGCCGAATCAAGTTCGGCATGACTGTCACCCTGAACTTGATTCAGGGTCTCATTAAGACTCACAGGTAGGGCACCTGTCACGCAGATGGAGCCGTTAAAGATAACTTTACCATTTCCACAATTCCGGGTAGAAGACGTTCCTTCCTGAAAACCAAGCAGGTCGGAGCAGGATGCAAAAAACAAAAGTCCCACGCACAAAAGAGTCGGTTTTGTAAACAATGTCCTTTTCTTCATATATTCGTCTCCTTTTTGATGCTGAATCAAGTTCAGCATGACAGCTCTCGTCAGCATGACATATTTCGTCCGCACAACATATTTCGCCAGCCTGCCTGGTTCTTTCAGTACAAAAATCCTAAAAGCCAGAGGGGAATTCTTCGGTCTGTACCAAATTCAATATCATCTGCCAGAATAAAAGAATCGGGAATTTCTTTTATCTGTTTTCGCTTTTTATTTTTACCGCCCACTTCAAAGGTGATTTTCTTATCCACAAGAAAATCGCTCTGTTCAGAAAACAGGACTTCGTGATTCTTGCTCAGTTGATTGAATGCAAAAGTTTCACGGACATTACCGGTATTTGTCTCTGCTTTTCCAAGAAGGAACATGAGGTTTGTGTTTTCCAAAAATATCTTGTCAGGCTTTTCTAAAGTTCCAAGACCACGGCTTTCCTTAAACACCTGAAAGATTAACCGCGACTCTTCAAGATATTGGAAGTATTGCAGAAGGGTCTGTCGGGCAATCTGAATCTTTGAGGCAAGCTCAGTCGTATTGGGAATAAATGGAGCTGATTTTCCAATCACAGTCAAAAGCTTCTTTATTCTTGCAATGTAAGAGACATCTAGTTTTCTTAAAAGCGGAAGCTCTACTTCAAGAATCATATTCACGGTTTCGTTCAGCCTGTCATAGTAATCATCCTTTCCTTCTAAAAAATAAGGATAATAGCCGAACTTTAAGTAATCTTCAAAATACTCAAAGGGCCTGATTTTAGAGACAACATCAGCAGAAATGCTTTCGTGGTTTTCAATAATCTCTTCCAGAGTGAGGACTGGAAAATCTGTTTTTGCAAGCAGATTAAGATATTCCCTGAAAGAAAGCCCCTGAATATTATACACAAGGGCACGGCGGCTTAAATCTGAACGAGCGTTAAGAATTTCAAGAAGGGAAGAACCTGTAAAGGCAATATGAAGCTCCGGATAATCATCGTAGATATTTTTCAGAGCCTTTGACCAGTCAGGATATTTGTGAACTTCATCAAAAAAAATGTGAGTTCCACCTCGCTTTGCAAAGCTGTCTGCAAAATCTACAAGGGAGTTATCCGCAAAATAGAGATTGTCAAGGCTTACATAAATGACTTTCGAAAGATTGTTTCCGAATGTCTTTTTTATGTGCTGCAGCATAAGGGTTGTTTTTCCGGTTCCCCGGGCACCACGTATACAGATAAGCCTGGCATCCCAGTTGATTTGGCTTTCAAGACTTCTTACAAAGTCCAGACTTGTTGAGGAAATTTTCTTTCTAAAGAGTTCTGTAAGTTTTTCCATAAGTGTAGTTTACAATGTTGTTATAAAATTGTTAAGTATATTTAACAATTTTACGATAAAAATTACACACAATCTGCCTGCCCACTGTCATTCCGGACATGCCTCCCTTGTCATTGCCGCACTCGTCACCCTTGTCATTGTCCGACTTTACACATCTGTCATTGTCCGGCTTGACCGGGCAATCTCATGCAGAGGGATTATCGAGTCAAACCCGATAATGACAGAAGACTACACGCGGTAAACACGCTGCCTGCCCCTTTGCCCGCACCTACAGAATGTATGTCATTATTCAAATTCCAGGACAATGCCGGACACTTTCCATTTTCTGTAGGTTGCAGAATCAGAGTTGTTCAGCGAGTTCATATCATCTAAAATATTGCTGATACTTGTGTATTTTGAGCTGCCAGAAGGGCTTCCAGCCGAACATGCCTGATTTGGATTATAATAATAACATTTTGAAAGAACACATTTATCTTTCTCATAACCCAAAATACCACCGTTTAACGTTTTACCGTCATACGTGGTGTAAGTGCATGTTATTGTACCTGATGAATAACAGTTGTTTATATGAGGATACCAGTCATCATTGTTTGCTGAAGGACCACCTGCTATTCCTCCCGCACCGGAGTCATAAGATTCGCTACCGGTCACCGATACATTTCCATTGTTGCCACAGTTTTCTATAAGGTTTCCATAGCTGTTTGGACCAGAACCTGATGTAACACCAACAATACCTCCGCAACATTTAGCTCCTGTAATATTTCCTTTATTTATGCAGTTTCGTATAATACAGGCCGTGGCACTTCCTGCAATACCTCCGACATACCCTGATGCGGAACCTGTAATTGAACCTGTATTCACACAGTCAAGAATGTAGCAGTCCCTCTCATTATAATAAGTTTTTCCACTAACAGAAGTTCCTTCTGCATCTCCAATAATTCCACCAATACCGTATTGAGAAGATTCGCTTGTTATAGTCACACTGCTGGAACAATTTTTTACAATGCAGGCTTCTGCATGACCTATAACACAGCCAGCATAATCAGCATTTACATTAAGCGTACCCTCAAGGTTTAAATTCTGAATGGTTGCGTTTTTAGCGCCGCTGAATATTCCGGAATACTCCTGCGTGAAAGAAACATTGTCGTAAGTAATGGTTTTGTTATTTCCATCGAAAGTACCACCTGTAAATACTTTTCTAACTTTCCCTTGCTTATTCACCTCATAATCAGAATAGTATTCACCAACAGGCGTAAATGACGAGTCAAGCGTTACATCAGTTAAAAGGATTAAAGTAACTCCAGTAAGCTCATTGCCATCGTCCACCCATTCTGCAACCTTCTCAAAGTCATCCATTGTTGCCAGACCTGTAGTGTCACCGGAAGCAGGAACAGCCGTGAATTGAGCCGCAGGTTTATATTTATACATTTTTCCGTCGAAAGCAATATAGTATTTGGTACTTCCATTCGGTACTACTTCAAATTTTCCAGCTTCATTTGCAAGAGTTGTTGACGGTGTTGGACTTGTTTCCAGCTCAAGAATAGGCTCCGTATAATTTTTCGGAATAATTGTTGCAACTGAAGAAACTCCTTCCGGCAAAGTGATTGCCCCTGCTATCTTTACCGGGTTTCCACGAGAGCTTACATCATTCTTGTATTTTTCTCCTCCATATGGAATAGAGACTGTTCCTTTGATGTTGAAGGTTCCGTTCGTGTTGATGTCAACCGCACCGCCAAGAGTTGATGTACCAGGATTTTCAATATAGTTTCCGCTTATTGTTCCTCCGTTCATATTGAAAGTTCCGTAACTGATTTCAACTCCGCCGCCGCCAGTTGTTCCGCCGACAAGCTTATTATTGCTGATGGTTCCTGAGTGCATATTGAATGTAGCGGCAAAATTTTCAACATAAACACCGCCACCGCCACTTGTCGCAGAGTTCCCGGTAATAGACGGACTTACAGAAGCTCCTAACACTCCGAATGTTACAGTCGCTTCATCTCCAGTAACCGTACTATTACTTGCAACATAAACACCGCCGCCAGAAGCTGCCGTATTTTCTTCTCCACTTTCACTTCCGCCTATAATTGAATTGCTCGTCATGCTGAGACTGCCTTTTTTATTGACATGAACGCCACCGCCGTAACTATAGGCTTTGTTTCCCTTTATTACGGCGTCTTCCAAAAGACTAACAGTTCCTGTAGTATAAATTCCGCCCCCATCCTTTGGAGAATAATTAAACCCAACACAGGTTTTTGCAATCTGCACGGTTCCGCTCACAACATAAATACCACCGCCCTTTGAGCTGCTTGAGTTTACGGCGTTCCCCATAATTTTTACACTGGCTTCATCATCTTTCGATGCCGTTCCGTTGTTATTTTTGTAGCCAATATAAACATTGCCACCTTTAACACAGATTGCGCCCCCGTTTTCTGCCGTATTACTTCCATAATTCCATTCACTTGGAGCGGCAGTAGCATCTTTTCCAATCAGGGCATTACCATAAATATAGCAGGTCCCTTCTTCATCATTATAAATCGCACCGCCCTCATGGGCAGCGCTGTTTGTTTTTATAACGCCACCGCTGATTACAAGCGTTCCTTTGTAGTTAAAAACACCGCCGCCGCCGCAATTAGAAACGCCCTTCTCATGATTGCCAGAAATTTCCGCACCACTTTCAATAGTAAGGTTTTTAGAATCATTGTAGATACCACCGCCACAAGAAGCGGTGTAATTTCCGTAAACAAGCGCGCCTTCCGAAAGGGTAACATCTCCATTAACATACAAACCGCCGCCACCTGCAGAAGATGAAGCTGCATATCCGCCAGTGATTTTAATTTTTTTGATTATAACAGGAACACCAGTAAGAATCTTAAGTGTTGTTCCATTTGACGTTTGGGTAAATCCACCATTAAGGATGTCTGTCGTATTACCCGTAGCACCGCAAATAACAACAGATCTTGCATTATATGTTCCGTTGCCGTCATTTTTTAGTGTACTTGGAATCGTTTGTGCTCCAGGAACTTCGCCGTCGATAGCGACTATATAATCAACATCCTTATCATTCATCAAAGAAAGTGCCTTACTTATTGTAGCAAATGGTGCACTTTTTAGACCTGTTCCTTCATCATCACTTCCATTTGCCGAACACTTTTTATAGTCTTTTCCTGCAACATATATTGGCAAATTGAGTCTAAGTGACTTCTTATCGGAAGAAAGAAAACTTTCCCATCCATCAGCAGCTGAAGTAAGAACAAATTTTTTTTCTATATCGTCAGGAAGTGTTTCCAGAACTCCATCCTGCGCAATTATAACTGTCTTGCCACGCTTCAATTCATCAAGAGAAACTGCAACAGGTGCAGATTCAGTATGCTTCAAAAGCCCGTCTGCAACTGTAATATAAGAATCATGAGAACCATTCTTTTCAAGACAAATGTCGTTTTTTCCAGCTCCATGTTTACCTTTTTTATCGCCAGATGGTATGTATGCATCATCGCTCAAAACAAGCGTTGCATAATTTACAAGAATTGCTCCGCCTGAAGGACTTGTGTTCTTGCTTATTTCGCCGCCTGTGATTGTAAAGCTACTATTGGAGGTATTACAAATTCCGCCGCCTTGTTCTGACGCTTCATTTTCTGTTATGGTTCCGTCTGTAATGGAGCTTGAGCTTGCAGAATTGTATATGCCTGCGCCACGCACAGCTTTGTTGCTCTTAATTGTTCCGCCTGTCATGGTAAAAGAGCAGCCGGACTCAACATAAACACCACCACCTTCTCCTGAATACGAATCCTCCGGGTCTACTACAGCTTCATTCCCGCTTATTTCTCCGTCTTCAAAATCAAAGCCTGCACCGCTTGAAAGCTTTACGCCGCCGCCCTGAGTACCAGTATTTCCGCTTATCTTTCCACCCTTCATCTTAAGTTTTCCGCTTCCGTAAATATTTACGCCTCTGGAACAGCCTGTTATTAAAACACCGCTTTCTATGGTTACGGTCGTTCCAGTCAAACCAACGCTAAGTCCTGTTGTTCCGCCCTTTATGACAATATCTTTTAATGAAGCACTTGTCATAACGTTCAGAACAGTATCACTGCCATCTCCTATAAGAGCATCTTTTGGATTACCCTGTTCATCAAGTCCGTTCAGGCCACAAATACTTATTGAACGCGCTTTTGAAGCTACAGGAGGAGTAAGGCTTGAATTTCCAGTTACTTCTCCTGATATAAAAATCTTATAATCCTTTGTACCGTCTCCAGAAGCAATAATTTTTTTTATTGCTACATCAAGGGTTTTAAGGGGACTGTATACACTCCCCGTTCCACTTGTATCATTGGCAGTAATTTTTAACTTAGTAGCCGCTGCTGTCTGGCCTACATAAAGTGTGGTGCGGGCAAACTGAGTTATGAGGGCAGAAGTAAGACTAAAGTCACCGCTCTCGTTTATTATTCCGCTTCCGTCACTTACCCATGTATTTGTAAGCAGGTTGTCAAAAACATTTACAGTCTGCACTGTGGAATATAAAAGAATGCTGTCTTCATCATAAAAATTAAATGTAACTTCATAAGAGCCTGAATCAACAGTTGCACCATCCGTTCCATCTCCACCTTTTACATATGCAAGGGACTCTGATGTAAGTCCGCAGGTTACATTCCAGCCGTCATCACTGCAGGTTGCTGTCAAAGATTTTACGGTATCCGGGATACTCATGTTTAAAGATAAAGTTCCTCTTCCTTTCTGCGAAAGCTTCGGGTAGAAGGTATGGCTTACCACAGGATTTGCAGTTGATACAGTTGCAGGATAAGTTTCTGACATTACAGAAGCATCATCGTTTTTTATGCCGGCTTCAATATTCCACTTTCCGCTGGTAAGTTCCAGAGCAAAAGTCACACCGCTTGAAAAATCAAAGAAATCTGAATCTTCTATGCTGTTTATAGTGAATGAACCGCTTCCATCTGTCTGAGTAGCAGTAACATAATAGTAATACTCTGTACCAATGGTGAATGAAGGAAGGGCTGAGCGGGAAACGCTACTGTCATTCCGTGCTGAAATATTGTCATTCCGTGCTTGACACGGAATCTCCTGTGCAAAAGATGCCGAAACAAGTTCGGCATGACTGTCATTCCGTGCTTGACACGGAATCTCCTGTGCAAGGGATGCCGAATCAAGTTCGGCATGACTGTCACCCTGAACTTGATTCAGGGTCTCGTTAAGACTCACAGGCAAGGCACCGCTTACACTTATTGTACCGTTAAAAATTATTCTGTCTGTTTCACTAGTGTTTCTTGAAGAAGACTCCCCTGTCTGAAAACTAAACATATCAGAGCAGGAGATAAAGAACATAAATCCCGAACATAAAAAAGTTAATTTTGTAATCAGTGCCTTTTTGTTCATATATCTGTCTCCATTTAGTTGTCAAATCAAATTATCAATATATTTCCACAAGACTTACCAGTTATCCATTTCGCCAAGGTCAAGTTCTGGTTTGCCTTCTGCATTCAGCTTCCATGAAGCATACGTCAGTGAGGTTGTGCTGTTTGCTGTTGCCCAGTTATTAAGACTTTCTACAACGCTGCCTGCTTCACTAAGCTCGAAAGATTTAATTTGTGATTCTGTAATCGTAGAAGGATTAAATGAACCACTTGCCGTAGATGGATATAGGGCTGTTGTATAGACGTTTAATGAATAATTATTATTTGCTGCTATAGAAGTTAAACCGCTATCAAATTTAGCACAAGCACCATACTTTATCGTATTTGAGTTACAGTTATTATTAAAGTTAGGTTTACTTGTATCAGAATAATAGAAAATACCGCCTCCGTATGTAATTTCACCTAAATTACAGTTGTTATTAAGCTTTGAACTTGAATGGTTATACAATCCAATTATTCCACCGCTATATGAATTTGAAGGAATATTCCCATAATTTTTACAATTTGTAACAGGTGTTTGACCCTGCAAATAACCTGCAATGCCACCTGTAGATGTATAACCGGAAATATTTCCCTTATTTATACATCTATCAATAGCTCCATTTCCTGACATTGCCTCTCCTACAATTCCTGCGACAGCAGATTTGCTTGAAGTAATATTACCTTTATTAATACAGTTTCTGACATAGCCGGTGTTCATATAACATACAATACCACCTATTTCGGATACAGATGCATTAATTACTGTCTCTGAAATACAGTTTTCAACGCTGGCATTTTCATTCAGATATCCAACAATTGAACCTCGTGTAGAAGTTCCTTTTACAGTAAGGTTTTTAATAACAGTTGAAGAACCTTTTACATAAGAGAATAGTGCAATTCTTGCACTTGTATTAACATCGCTTGCTGTAATCTTATTTGTAATTGTATGATTATTTCCGTCAAAGACTCCCATAAAGGCACGGTTTGCAGAATCATTAGATTTATAATAACCGATAATCAATTCTTCACCGTTTGTATCAATATCATCTTCAAGGGTGAAAGTTACATTTTGCAAAGTATTGTTACTTGAGACCCAGTCTCTTATCTTTTCTAATTCGCTGAGTGTAGAAAGAGAATATACTCCTGAAGTCGGAGCTTCTGAAAGAGAAGCTACAGACACAAGTTTTTTTACCGCGTACTCAACACTCGTATCTTTTGTCACTCCAAAGAAGGTAGAAGTAATTCTAAGAGTGTAAGTATCTTCATAAGCAAGGGCAGGAACTGTAACGAGGATGGATCCCGAATCAAGTTCGGGATGACCTATTTCGCAGTCACTGACTTTTACTCCACCGTTATACAGAGCAGCAGCAAATGTTACTGTGTTGTCGCCGGCGGCTTTTGCGGTGAGGTCAGGATCTGTGTAGAATTTGCCGTCTGCATTGTTGTAGTAAAGGTCTGTTGGCGTTCCGCCAGGTTCTTTTCTTGTACCACCTACTGCTATGGAAATAGTTTTTTCAGTATCTGGATAAACACTAACAGAAGAAGCTGTCAGATTTACATCATAATCCAGTGCTGTATACATTCCGCCGCCGCTTACAGCAAAGGCTGCTTCACCAGAACTGCTTGCAGTAATACTGTAGTTATTTTCTGTTATAAAGATTTCACCAGGCAGGACTGTATTACCCGTTCCGTAGCCTGATGTAAATTCAGCAGGAGATCCTATTCTTGGTGCACCCGCATCAGATGACTCCCACGGCACGTTAACACCGATTGTACTTCCGCTGATATCACCATCAACGGTGATTACGCATCCTGTCGGCAGATAGATGTCATCACGTTTTGGCGGAGTAAATGCATTGTTGTAATTGTCGTAGATATAATTCTTTCCCTTTAAGGTCAGACTCAGATCCGCCCCAGTCTTCATGTAAATACCGGCGCCTCTTCCGTTTACGTTGTTTATTGTATTTCCAGAAATCGTACATCCGTCAAGAGTAAGGCTACCGTTATTCCATACGGCTCCGCCACAATTGTAATAATCATCTCCTGCTCCGGCATATACATTTTCAACCAGATTATTATTCTTTATCTCTGTATCAGTTAAGTTAAGAGTTCCGCCTGAATAGTTTGTTATAAGTCCATTGTATCCGCCCGTATTGCCGGTGACAGTGCATCCAGTTAAGAACAATTTTCCGGTATTTGAAATTATATCGCCCCATTCATCTCCGTTATTATCAATCACTACATCATTAAGAGTTGTGCCATTTGCATCGTTAGATAAGACAATATTACATCCGGTATTATCTCTGATTGAACCGCCATTCATAGTGAAAGTTCCGGAACTTACACATATCAAAATCCAGTATGCGCCGTGCCCTGTTCCCGAGCTTGTAATTGAACAGTCATTAAGCGTAACTTGTCCAGCTGTCTGATTAATTGCATAGAAAGCAGGAGTATTCATTGGATCTGCACCAGCTCCTACAATCTGACTGTTATCAGATACAATGACATTATTCATTTCAAGAGTTCCGGCTGACTGAATAAGTGACAGCCGTCCATTATCAGAGGCAAGAGTATTTTCGTAAATCTTTGAATCTTTAATAACAAATTCAACACCGGAAGAAATATTAAATATCGGAGAAACATCAGAATCTGTATATCCTCCTGTAAAGTTCAAATTACTGATATTAACTTTTCCTGATGCTGCATTAAATATGGTATGAGTTGAATCTTCCTCCTGACTGATATCTACAGTTTTTGTTCCCTGCCAGCCTGAAATATTTACAACAGCATTTGTAAGAACGCTGGTATTTACAAAATAATTGCCGTTTGCAGTCCAGTCAAAATCAGCCGGTACAGTAAGATCCGTAAGCACTCGTATATCACAACCGTCATCAAGTTCATATTCACCGGAAGTTACGCCTGCTGCATACTGATTAAGTGCATACTGAACAGTACGATAAGGCTCACCGGCTGAACCAGACTGAGAATCAGAATCAAAGCCGCTTTCACTTATGTAATAAACCGCCGGCTTTCTGATTTTTATTCCGCTTACAGAAACTTCATCACTTGTAAGATAGAAATTCTTTGAAGCCTCTGCAGTTACAGTGTATGTTCCCTTAGGAAGCTTTACAGATACAGAACCTTCACTGACAGCTGTAAGGACTGAAGAAGTTCCGTCTGCAAATACAAGTGCACCGTTTGTTTCTGTAATTGTATAATTTATTACAGCAGTTCCGCAGGATGCACCATCTTCATCCGTTCCATCATGGTTTATAAGAAGTGTATAAAGGAATGTATCTTCATCAGCGGCAAGAGATTCCCCGGAAGAAAGTTCAGTACCGTCTGTCCTGCATATAACCGGAGAAGAAAGTTTTTTAGCCTTGTTTGAAATGCTCACTTCACTGCTTTTAAGGCCTGCTTTATCCTGTAAAACAAATGAATAAGAAACTTCATCCGTAGAAGGAGAAGCACCAGTAAGATAATAAAGAACAATATAATCTTCCGGAACAGCTGCCGGATCAAAATCATAACCCGGATTGTTTTGGGAATCTGCAGTAAGCCCGGCCGGTTTTTCAGAAACAAAACTTTCATTCAACTTGGTACAGCCTTCATCATTGTATATACTTGTACCGCTTATATAATATTTTTTTCCATCAATCAGCAAAGTATTTACATCAGAATGAACTCCGTTTCCTATAGTAGAAAGATTCGGAAAATAAAAACAGACAATATAATGAGCCGCAGACAGATCTGAACTGTCTAACTGAAAAACAGGACTTTTTATTGCAGGAGGAACAGAATCTGCATGAAGGGTGATATTCCAGTCTTGAAACTGTCTTCCGCTTACAGGTTCTACAATTTTAATTACACCAGAAATATCTTTATCATCTTTATCTTTTTCTAAAAGCCAGCTTCCAGGATAAGTTACAGTAACAATTGATTTATCTGTTTCATCCTGTACCACAGTTACATTATTATTTACAACATCATCAGATTCCATGCTGACATTCAGAATATAATTCTGTGGATTACGTAAATACAGCTTTACTATTCTGCTGTCACCACTTGGAAAACAAGTAATTCCCTGAGAATCAGAAGGATACTTTCCGTCCAGTTCCTGAAGCATAATTGCAGCAGTTTCTGTATATTCTTCAAAATACCCTTTTACACCTTCATTATAGTCAGGGTTAAAAAGTGTAGGAAAATCGCAGGCCTCAAGAAAAGAAAAAAATGAGAACAAGGCAATAAACTTCAGAAAATTTTTTAAGCAACCTTTCATATCTTCCTCCTGTTTTCTAGAATTGCCAGCCAACACCTGCCGACGGAAGAATCATTCCCAATATCATGTCTGAATTCATTGTAAAGACATAATCTGCCGCTATCTCTGTATACAAACGCTTATTCAAATAAAACTGTAAGGAAGCTCCTGCATCCAGCGAAATGGAAACTGTATTAAGAGGTTCTGAATCTACATTGTGGGCAAAATGGAAACAAATATCATTAAAATAACTCAAACCGGCTCCGCCATGAAGTTCTGCAACAACCCGGCGCCTGAACATCGGAAGCTGATATATGACAATAAAATGACCTGTTGCCAGATTACCGTCAATCGTATAATCACCACAATCTTTATAAAGCCTTGAATAGCTTGCCCGAATTCCAAAACCAAGGTATCCCCAGTTGTTCTTCATCGGCATAAAACTAACTTTTCCCTGAACACTGAACGGCAGAACTTTACCTATATATGAAGGGAAAGTATCATCATGCAAAACTACAGGACATACATAACCGCCTTCTACATCAAAGTCCATCCACTTCTTAAATTTAATACTGAAATGAGAATCAGAATTCTCTTCCGAATGAAGTCCCGATGCGTCCTGAGCAATAAAATAATACTCGCCTACCGGAAGCTTTTTCATATCAAAGCGGAATGTTAAGTTTTTATCATTCTTTCCGCGATCAATAATTTCTACCGGAGAAATCCTGCGCTTATCATTCTTTAAGAAATATTCTGTATATATAAGTTCATCGTAAGTAACAGGGAGATCAAAAAGATTATGTCCTTCAATTTTTATAATTCCGTCATTATCCAGATCATCAAGATAAATTGTGCTTCTCATGTAAAGCGGATAAGTTACGTTTTTAATTTCCGGCATATAGGCCTTGCGTATGTCAAATAAATCCGTGTCGAGGAGATCTTCTTCCTCTATGCCGAGAATGTTAAAAACCCTTATCTGGGAACGATAATGTCCCGGCGGAAGAACCGGCTCTATATAAATTTTACAGGCTTCGGTTTCTTCTTCATCCGTTTCATGAAAAAATACCTGTTCTGCTGAACCGTCACTGTTAATGCGGTCAATAATTACCTGATATTTAAGAACATCACCTGCACTTGTCCATGCAAAAGGCTGACGGATTTCGTTTGCTCCGGCATTTTCTGAACGGATATCATCAGATTCACCGGTAAGATTGTCCTGAACACCATTTTCTGTTTTAGACTGTCCGTAAAAATTAAAACAGCAGAAAAAAGCAGCTGTCATAAGAAAGAAAAACTTACTGCGCATAAAGTTCCCCCTTCTTCTTACGTTTTCCACCGGCTGAATTTATTGCATAATCAATCGTAAATTTATTTACTGCCGGAATACCGTCTATAAGAATTTCTTTTTTATCATCTGTCAGTACTACGCCGCGGACTTTCCAGGTAAAATCACCTTTAGAAAGGTTTACGAGGTTTTCATATTTATATGACTTTGCCTCTGCATCATCAATAATTTCCCTGAACACTGTCTTATTCTTTTTATCCATAATTTCAATTACGTAGCCCTGGGCACGGGGAACTTTATCCCATGCAAAAACTATATAAGGAGTTTTACGCAAATATGAACCGTTAAAATATGAAGTTTTTTCTGTCCTTGCTTTTTCCGGAACCGGGAACGGAGGGATTTCTTCTACTGTGAATGAATACTTATTCATTGCAGAAATATCAAATTCATCCAGAGAAGAGGCCATTACCGTCCACTCATAAATTCCTGAACTGAGAGAAGGAAGCTGCTGACTGAAATTATTTTTTATATATACTTTTTCTTCTGCTTCAAGGCCACTCTTCTTCGTAAGTACAACCTGTGCAGAAACATAAGGTTCCCTTGAATTCCACTGAAGAACCGGTGGATTTTCTATAGCTTCCCATCCTCCGATAACCGCACCGTTTTTAGGAGAAGCCAATACTATCGGCCTGATCTTCCTGAGAGTAAAATCTGTTCCGGCAAGCTGACTGCTTCTTCGGGAAGTAAGTTCTGTTTCACTTGTAAATGCCTGAATCTCCCAGCGGTATCTTCCTTCTTCAAAATCCTTTACGTCAACTTCAGCAGTTGTATCCGTAATAAAGTTTTCATCATAGATAACTTCTGAACTTCCGGAACGGTAAAGCCTGATTCTGTAATAATCCGCACCTTCCGAATCCTTCCATGAGAACTGACACGGTTCTTCCGGACGAACAACAGCTTTTTTTGCTGTAGACGGAAATTCTACTGCCGGCGCATAAAGTTCATCTACAACAGAAAGTTTTTTTGCAGGCGTTGCCATCTTAAAGTTTTCGTCTTTTGTAGTAATTCTCCAGTAATATTCTCCATAATCAAGATGTGTTCCATAATAAGAAGAACCTGTGGATTCTGCCTCAAATTTTATATCTGTAAAATCCTTATCTGACGAAATCTGAAAATACTGGGTAAGATTAAGATTGGATTTCCACGTAAACCTTATGTCACCAAGAAGAGGCTGCCATATTTTGTAATTATCAGGAGGGAACACCGTTCTCTGTTCGATTTCTCCAGTTGCAGCATAAAACGAATATACTTCTGAACGGGGAGAAACGTTTCCTTCACTGTCAGTCTGAGTAACAGCCCAAAAATATTCACCGTCCTTAAGCTTTTTTAATTCATCCTGAGAAAGCGAAATATAGTTTTCGATAGTTTCTCTTGAAATTACCGGAGAAGTAAGATTTTTATTTGCCGAAACAACAACATTATAAGTTACAAACTCTTCATCCATCCGCCATGAAAGAGTTTCTGACTTTCTGGTTTTATTAATAAAGGCACCGTTTACAGGAGCAACCAGAAGAGGTGTTAAAAGTTCGCCCCGCTGTTCAATTTTAAATGAACCCACCTGGGAAGGATTTGCAAGACCTGTCCTGTTGACAACATAATACGGTGTTACCTGATAATACCAGGTTCCTTTTCCTAATGTTGAGATTATTATTGACGGACTTGAAGACCGCTTTTCAATTACAGGAGACGACATGTCTGGATTTTTAGAAACTACAAAATTATATGCAGTAGCAGCTTCACTTTCTCTCCATATAAAGCGTACGGAAGGCGTCTGCCGGCGGTAGGTATATGTAAAATCATTTACAGGAACAATAAGTTCAGGTTTTAAAGACTGAATTATCTGAAATTTTCCTGTAAAAAGACCTGTTTCTTTCTGACCTTTTTTTTCTGTTTCGGAAATCCTCCAGTAATACACTCCCCTGGAAAGTTTTACCGAAAGTTTATCAAGCCCGGAAGCATCTATATTCTGAACCAGATGCTTAAAATTTTTATCCTGAGATATCTGAAGTCTCAGCCCTATATCCTGAAGATTCATCGCCCAGCTGAAATCAACAGCCAGAGGTTCTTCATCATAATAAAGAAATTTTTCATTAGGTAACGGAGAAAGTACTGTAAGTGCCGGCTTTGATCTTATGCCGTCAGCAACTACGACAGATTCACCAGCAGCAACAGATTCTCCGTTTTCAAATTCTGCAGTTCCTTTTTTTAAAGAAAGCGTAACAGAATTTTCTTCAGATTTAGTTGCAGATAAAGAAGAACCTGCCTGTACAGAAACCTGAACTTTCTGACTGGTAAGTATTACGCCTTTGCTCTCTTCCGCAGAATCTACAGTCAGACTACCCTTTTCTAAATCAGTAGCAAGCAGCCCATCTCCATGAAGAAATATCTGAGCCATGGTATTTTCGGCAAGATCCAGTGTCGTGCCGTCTACAAACCATACTGTTGCTTCCGAAAGATCTGCCGTATGAATCGTATCCCCGTTGTATACAGGAGAATTCTGTCTGAGCCTGTCCCATACAACCCTTTCAAGAAATTTTCGTTCTGCCGTTTTATACTTAAACGTAATCGTTGCAATAGGTTCTTCACCCATTTTTGAAAGTGCACGGAAAAAACTCTGATGAAAAAGCCAATAGCTTACTGCAGCACAAATGAGACAAATAAAAATTGCTATCCTGAACGGAACGGCTAAATCATTTTTTAACCTGAATCTTGTTCTCTTCTTCATTCAAGTTCACCATTTCAAACTCTGGAACAGGGATACCAAGCAGCTGACGCATTTCGTTCAAAGTCTTCGGGCCTGATTTTCCTACAGCCCGTGCACAATCTGCATCAAGAACAAAATCCTTATCTGCAGTTTTAAAGAAGGCTTCAATGTCAAACTGAGGCATATTTACCACACCATAGAAATGCTGAGCGCCCTTTCCTTTTACTTCAAACTCAACTGGTATCTGTTCAACAACAAGTTCATTTATTTCATTTTCTTGTGTCAAAGTAAAATTATTCTCTTTACAGCGGATAAAATCTTTCTTCAATAAATTGTAAGTATCTTCTGTAATGAGGATATCCGTTCCACAAGGTTTATTTGAACTTTCCGTTCTGCTGGCAAAGTTTACGCTGTCTCCAATAGCGGTATATTCCATTTTGTCTTCGCTACCCATAATACCGCAGGTAGCACGTCCGGTATTAATACCGCAGCCGATTCTGATGTGCGGCTTATATTTTGCCCTTTCTTCATGCTCATGAGCTTTTGTAAATGCTTCTGCCGCCTTGTTGTATTCCATAAGGGCATATCTCATGGCAATAGTACCGCGGATGGCATTTACAGCATCTTCCTTAACATGACGCAGGTGAACTTCTTCGTGCTTTTTCTTTTCCGGATCAGTATCTGGAAGCTGTTCAAAATCAAGACTGTCGTCTCTGAGGATTCCCCATACAGCCATGATAGCATCACCTTCAAACTTATCGATTGTACCGCCGGAAATAGTAACGCAGTTTACCATGCGGCCCATATAGTCATTTAAGAACCCGATGATTTCCCTAGGGCTTTCTTCTCCGAAACGATTCTTAAATCCGTCAGAAATTGCAGTAAATCCGCGTATGTCTGAGAAGAAAATAGTAACATCCTTAAGATGCGGCTCAAAGTCGATTTCCTTGCGGGCAATGGCTTTTGCAACACCACGGTTCGTAAACCTTGCAAAAGTATTAAGGAATTCCTGCTCATCCTGAGTTGATTTATTAAGAATACCGATTTCATCCCTGCGGCGCACGTTAAGGGCAGAAATGATTCCTGTATTAAAATTACCCTTCTGAATTTCTTCAGCAGCAGCCGTAAGACGACGCAAGTGTCTTGAAATTGCAAAGCGGCTGAAAGAAAGAATAAAGATTATGGAAATAAAGAAAACTATCGCCATAAGGTACAGATTGTTACGGCGCGTGGTATACACACCTTCAAGAACTACATCCAGCGAAACTGAAGTAAAAATACTTATATCGGCCATGCCGATTTTTTGAAATGCACCAATATATTTCTTAGTTTTTCCGAAGTTGTCTACAAAATTATACACAATCTGACGGCTTTCTTCATTATTCATGTTCTCCTGGCGCATTATTTTTACCAGGGGATGATTTTTCATGCTCTGTCCTGAAAGAACGCGGTCATTTTCCGGATGGCACAACAATTCATCAGCATCATTTATCATAAAGGTTTCATTAATAGAACCTGTTCCAAGTATGGATGCAATATTTTCAAGACTAAAAACTATAACACAGCACTGCCTGAGACCGTTTTCCCTGTACGGAAGAAGAAGGCTGAGCATTCCCGTCTTAAAAAATGGAGAAACATTTTCTACTATAGTCTCTCCATTGCAGGCTCTAAGCAAAGAATCTTCTATTTGATAGAGAAGAACATCTGATGCATCAGCATCTATTTCATTTGATGAATAAAAGCGGTTATTCTTTAACCGGGTATATACAACGAGATTTTTCTGAGTCTGGTACTGAGTCAGAAGCATTATTTCTGCAATATTTGAGTTTCTTTCAAAGAAAAAGCCCTCTGCCTGTTTTGCAAGCGCAGAATTTCTTCCGCCGCTGACCGCATTAACCAGGTCAAGAAGCTGAAGAACATTAGCACGCACCGAATTAAATTCACTCTGCACGCTGGAAGCCGAACGAGTATTTAAGGTTAAATTATTCTCTTCTGCAGTAACCCGAACATCTTTTGATACAAAATAACTATTCAAAACGGTTACCGAGCCAAGAGAAGCAAGTACGATAAAGCCGATAATTATAGCCAGCTTTACCCCTAAAGGAAAAATTCTCTGCCGCTTTACTTTTTTCATATCATATTAAGATAACATAAATTTATAAATTTTGTCCCACCCAAAAGGGTAGTTTTTTCATATTATTCCAAGAATTCTTGCATTCCAGACTGCCTGGGTAGCTGTTTTTACACCAAGTTTAACATATACGTTTTTAATATGGTACTTTACGGTATTTACGCTGATAAAAAAATATTCAGCAATCTCTTCCTTTGATTTTCCCTGCTCAAGAAGCGTAAGAACGTCTATTTCCATCTGTGTAAAACCTTCTCCTTTCTGACAGGGGACCTTCATGTAAAGAGGATGACGGATTGCCATACTTCTGGTCATATCAAGAAGGTTCATCAGAAAAGGCGATTTTCCTTCAGTTTTAATATATTCGATTAAAAGATGAAGCATAGGTTCGCCTTCATCAGCTACAAGACGGTAATAACGGTACATTCTGACTTTTTTCAGGGCATTCCTTAAGGCTTCAAATGCGGCTTTATTATTTTTTGCAGCAAAAAGACTCAAAGCAAGGATTAAATCCAGTTCGCATAAGTCCATAAACCTCCTGCCGGCAGCAAGATACGGTCTCAGACGTTCCGCAAGTGCTATTACCGCAGCATATTTTCTTGTTGCAATATAACAGCGCATCTTTACCATGTAGCGGTATAAATCCAGCAGGTTAAAATCTGCAAATTCATCAGGAGCAGTTTCCGAAAGCCATTCTTTAACCCGAGCTATGTTTCCTTCATAAAGAGAAAAGAGAACATTAACGGCATCAATATTATAATCAAACTCTGCCTTACCTGCTTCTCCGGTACAATTTCTTATATCCTGAATAAAACTCTCTGCCCTGACACTCTTTCCGTGAGCAAGCAGGATTTTTGACTGCAGATAAAGGGCTGCAAATGTAACGCGGTTCTCACCTTCGATATTAAACTTTTTTATCGTACTCCCCACAAGCATTGCTGCATCTACAAGGGAATTGGTCTGATAATAGTATTCAGCAAGGCAGAGATTATATATGTACGGACAAAGTGATTCAGGATACAAATACTTCAGATAATCTACAAACATTTCCCTGTGCTTTAAAAGAAGAGGTCCCAGTCTTGAAAAATCATTAAAACCGTTAAGTAAAAGAGGACGACCAGCAGTAAGCATAACACACTTCAAAGGAGTATTAATGCTCTTAAGATACTCAATACAAGAAACAAACCGCTTCCAGGTAATTTCAGGATGAACTATTGTAAGGCCGATTTTCAAAAGTTTAATAAAAGAATCTTTATCTTCTGGAATGGACTCAATTAAATGCCGGGCTTCTTCTAATTTGCCGTCCATGATAAAATTAAGTGTCAATCCTGAAAAACAAAGCCAGGACTGAGTACGGACAATCTCTTCATAAGTCAGGGCATAATATGATTCCCGGTCTTTGCGGATATCTCTAAGAAAATAATTAACAGAAACTTCATGAAGTCTGCGTTCCAGTTCTTCAATCGGAATAAGAGGTGAAGTTTTCTTGTCGGTTAAAAGTTCACTTTTTTCTATATTATCTTCCATTAATAATATGATAACACACAGTTTGCATGAAAAAAGGTAAAAAACGCTAAAAAAAGACATTTTTCTCTGTACTAAAAAAATACAATTCATTATAGTCTTCCCTACATAATTCATAAGACAGTTCGGAACCATCCTGTCTCTAAACAAAACTAGGGATTAAAACTAGGGGGTGTCATGCCCTCTTTTTTTGTTGGGCTGATCATGTCTTTGAAAATAAAAATTTCGGAGATATAAAAATGAAAAAGCTTATTGCCTGGATTATGGACACTTTTGAATGGCTGTTTGACTTAAAAGACTGGAAAATGCTTTTAAGATCCATACCGGCCTCTGTTGTTGCTCTGTTTACTGTTTCTACAGTAACAATGAATCTTGCCGCCAATAAAATCGTCTGGAGCGGCTTAAAAATCGGACAGAATTACTTTATTTCGATTACAGGCGGAGTATTTTTATCCTGGGCTGTTTTTTTAATCATGGACATGGTTACAAAAACTTTCGGAGCAAAAGCATCTATTAAGCTCAACCTTTTTGGAGCACTGGTAAATACTCTTGCAGTTGTTTTTCTGGGAATCATCGCATCAGTTCCTTCCGAATTTCCATTTCCAGGAGCAAGTGCCTCTTTTGACACAGTATTCGGCTTTACAGGAAACGGAGTTCAGCCGTGGCAGATTCTTATTTCTTCCACAACCGCATACGTTATTTCAGGAATAGTTAATGCCGTAGTAAACGTATTAATCGGAAAACTATTTGTAAAAAATCCTGACGGAAAAGCAGCATTCATTACCCGCTCCTACATAAGTACGATGACAGGTCAGTTTGTAGACAACTTTATTTTTACGGCCCTTGCTTTCAGTTTTTTTGCACATTACTACGGTTTTACCACCATTACCGGAATGGCTGTTCTCGGTGCCCTTATTGAACTTTTCTGTGAAGTTATATTTTCACCGGTTGCATACAGAAAATGCCGTAAATGGCAGCAGGAAGGCGTAGGACATGAATACTTTGAATACTGCAAAACCATGGAGATAAGCAAAGATCCGTCGCGGTTTGAATATAAAAACTAAGTACTTAAACATACATGCAGGACTTAATTTCCCTGAGAGCAGCTTCCAGACCGTTCATGTCAATTCCGGAATAATTTAAGATGAACTGATGTCTGTCCGGGAGTTTCAGGGAATTTTTTTCCAGCGTCATGTAATAATCCGTAATGCTTCCTATTTTAATTTTTTTCTGAAGAAGTCTTTTCTGTAACTCAAGGTCAGAAAGTTCTGTATTAAGGGAAAGCAGAAAATGAAGTCCGGAATCATTTTCTATAACCTGACATTCCTGAGGAGAGAAAATCTTTTTTATCATCTCAAGAATTCTGGTGCGTTTTCTTCCATACCTGAGGCGCATTCTGTTAATGTGTTTTTCAAAATAACCGCCGCTGATAAAAGACGCAAGGGTATACTGTTCAAAAGTAGAAACTGTATTTGAATAGAAAGAAAGATTCTTAAAAAACAGATTTACAAGATGTTCCGGAAGGACCATGTAACTGATTCGGAATGTGGAAGTAAGGGATTTTGAGAAGGTATTCATGTAAATGACTTTTTCAAAGGCATCTATACTCTGCAGAGATGGAATCGGTTTTCCGTTAAGCCGGAATTCGCTGTCGTAATCATCTTCTATAATGTACCGCCCATTTTTTTCGTTTGCCCATGACAGCATTTCATAACGGCGGCTTATAGGCATTGTAATTCCCGTTGGAAAGTGATGTGTCGGACTTATATGTGCAACATCTGCCCCGCTTTGAATGAGTTCTTCAACATTCATGCCGCTGCGGTCAAGATTTATAAAACAGCACTCTGTTCCATTACTCTTATATATGGAAGAAAGTTTTTTATATCCGGGATTTTCTATTGCAAAAACCTTGTCTGTTCCGAGAAGTTTTATTAAAAGCGTATAAAGATATTCCGTTCCGGCACCAACGATTACCTGATCAGGATCTACATTCATTCCCCGGAAAGAAGAAAGATGATTTGCAATTGCTTCCCTGAGTTCCCTTACGCCTTCGCAGGGGGAATCAATAAGAAGTTCTTTTTCTTTTAAAGAAATTGTTTCCCGCATAAGCTTTGCCCAGACTGAAAAAGGAAAATCCGAACGCTCGGTTCTATTTGAAGAAAAATCAAAAAAATTTTCAGTATTTTTTACCGGCTTAAGGATATGAAGTTTTTTTATATCCTGAGAAGAAGAAAGCTTTAATCCCGTTATATCAGATACAAAATACCCCCGCTTCGGAACAGCATACATATACCCTTCACTTATCAACTGGTCATAGGCATTTTCTACCGTAATCGTACTGACACCAAGATGTTCCGCAAGGGTTCTTTTTGAAGGCATCTTCTGGCTGCTCTTTAATTTTCCACAAGTAATATCCGCCCGAATGCACTCATAAAGATGCCTGTACAGCGGTTTATTTTTTTCTGACATGTCGTATGTAAGCATACAGACTCCCCTTAACCTTTACCGAAAGCAGAAATTATAAAATTTTTTCTACTTTTTACTCATGCACTCCAATCAGTTTTTCCATCCAGATCATGTTGTACCAGCGGTTAAACTTTCTGCCGCATTTATGGAATAAGCCCACTGTTTTAAAACCAAGATGCTCATGAAAATGCTGACTGTTAAAATCAAGATATTCATCGGGAACTTCAGGAACACCTATGCACGCATATAAATTTAATATGCCGAGTTTTTCCAGACGGTTCTGGAGTTCTTCGTACAAAAGTTTTCCAAAGCCTTTTTTCTTTGAATTCTTTTCTATATAAATGGAAAGTTCCGCACAGTGACTGTAGGCTGCACGGGGATGAAACTTAGAAGCGTAAGCATAACCCGTTATCCTGCCGTTTTCTTCAATGCAGATATATGGAAAATTTTTCTGAATGGAAGAAATTCTCTGAGAAAATTCCTTTTCATCAGGAGCATCGTACTCAAAAGATATGGCCGTGTTTTTTACATAGTATGAATATATTTCTGCAAGCCTTGCTGCATCACTTAAATTTACATCACGTATTTTTATATTACTCATTATTCCACAATATTTTTGAGTTCATTAAAAGTCAATACCTTACAATTAATATCTTGTGAATCATAAATGTTTACTGTACATTTTATTACGCAGCAAGAATGGAACGGACATATATTGCAATCGACTTAAAATCTTTTTATGCCTCTGTTGAATGTGTTGAGCGTAATCTCAACCCGCTGACAACTAATCTTGTTGTTGCAGATGAATCACGCACGGAAAAAACAATTTGTCTTGCCGTAACCCCTTCCCTTAAAGCATACGGACTTTCCGGCAGAAGCAGGCTTTTTGAAGTCATACAGAAATCAAAAGAAGTTGAGCAAAGGACAGGAAAAAAACTTGAATACATAATTGCCCCGCCCCGCATGGCACTCTACATGGAATATTCAGCAAGAATTTATTCAATATACTTAAACTATTTCAGCCATGAAGACATTCACGTGTACAGCATTGATGAAGTATTCATTGATGCAACCGGCTACTTGAACCTATACAAAACAGATGCAAAGACTCTTACAAAAAACATCATTCAGGAAATACTGAATAAAACCGGTATTACGGCTACAGCAGGCATTGCACCAAATCTGTTCCTCTGCAAAATCGCAATGGATATTGTTGCAAAACATGTTGAGGCTGATGAAAACGGAGTACGCATTGCTACCCTGTCAGTTGATGAATACAGAAGAACGCTCTGGAATCATACCCCGATAACTGACTTCTGGAGAATCGGAAATGGAATTGCAAACCGTCTCCTGAAAATCGGAATTCATACAATGGGAGATATTGCACGCCGTTCCCTGGATGCACCGCAGTCCCTCTACAAACTCTTTGGAATCGATGCAGAAATTCTAATAGATCATGCCTGGGGATATGAACCCTGTACAATAAAACACATAAAAAATTATAAACGCCGTTATAAAAGCATAACCTCAGGACAGGTTCTGTCATGTCCCTACACATGGGAAAAAACAAGAATCGTTGTAAAAGAAATGGCAGAATTCCTTTCTCAGGAACTGGTTACAAAACAGCTTGCTTCTGCAACTTTTACCCTGATAATTTCTTATGACAGAAGTTCTCCTCTTGAAAATTATAAAGGAGATTTTGAAATCGACCGTTACGGACGTGAAGTTCCAAAGTCTGACCACGGAAGCATAAGGCTAAGTGCAGAAACTTCTTCCATGAGTAAAATAACCGACGCAGTACTAACTGTTTTTGACAGGATAATCGACAAAACTCTTCTTGCAAAAAGACTGAACCTTACGGCAGAAAAAGTTATTCCTCAAAAAGAAGAACAGGCAGATCTATTCACCACAGTTCATGAACAGAAAAAAGAACGCTCACTTCAGGAAACCATGCTTAAACTTCAGAACAAGTTCGGTAAAAACACAATACTTAAAGGAAGTGATTTTGAAGAAGGTGCCACAACTATAGAAAGGAACCGGCAGATAGGAGGTCACAAAAAATGAAAACTTTTGGATTTCTGAATTTATCTTAACTAAAAAGAAATCCAAACTCTTTAGCATATTTTATTATTATATAGAGATTTGACAATATAAAAGTTTGGATTTTATTTTCGATATTCAAGACAAGGAGGATATTGTTATGAATATCGAAAAATTAATAGCGACATCGGATGTTTTGTTCAAAGCAATGAAAGATGAGCAATATGCAGAGTCGACTATCAAAAAGTATATTTTTGAAATTCATTGGATTCAAAAACATGGAAAAGACAAGGATTTTGCATCTTATATTGATTTATGCAAATATCGAATCGAAGGAAAAAGACCTTCTGTTAATGTGGAATATAAACTTCATTCGATGTATCGCACTTTCAGCGACTTCGAAGAAAATAATAAAAGTCCATCTTATAATAAAAGAAATCCTTTGCAGCCTGTCAAAAGTGCTTACTTATGCTTAAATCCCTATTTTAAATCATTGGTTGATAACTACATTTCCTATGCAACTAATAAAGGTCATAGTGAAACTACTATAAGTGCCTGTGTAAGAAAAGCTGCATGTTTTCTTAAGTTTTTTCAGCAAAAAGGATTTGCAACATTAGGTAAGGTGACAGAAAAAGATGTGCAAGCTTTTTTTCTTGATGAGAATAATCAACTAAATAAAAGTCACTCTTATAAAAAAGCCATAACTACAGCATTACAGGTAAATCTTGAAGATTCTGATGTGCAAAGAATTATGAACTATGTACCAGAAATAAGGAAAATACGAACGCTTTATCAGTTTCTAACAGTAAAAGAATGTGAAGTAATAAAGCATGAGCTGATGGACAATCATTTTTCATTACGAGATAAGGCTATCCTGAATATTTTGCTTTACTATGGACTACGGGCTTGTGATGTAGCTAATCTTAAATTGGAAAATATAGACTGGCAAAAAGATAAAATATCTTTATACCAGTCAAAAACCTTAAATCTGGTTGAATTACCTCTTTTGCCAATTGTTGGAAATTCAATATACGATTATCTCAAATTTGAGAGGCCAGAAAAACAGAGTCAATTTCTTTTTCTTAAGTCGTTTTCTCCATATGAAGCCCTCAATAGCAATGGTATTTATAGCATTTCAAATAGGTTATTTAAAATAACTGGGCTTAGGCAGAATAAAGGTGAACGACGAGGAACGCATATTTTCAGACACCATATTGCAACTGCATTGGCATCAGGTGGATTTTCTCAACCTGTAATAAGTGCAACTTTGGGATATGTCGAACCAACTTCCTTAGAGCCATATCTTGAAGCAGATATAGAACATTTAAGACCATTTGCACTTAGCTTAGAAAACTTTCCGATTGCAGAGGAGGTATTTACAAATGACTGAGATAGAAAAGAACTTAGGAACGGAGATAGAACTTTTTCTCAATTATAAAAATGTTTCTAGTGGTATTAATAGTGTATATATACAAGCTTTAAGACGATTTGAAAAATTTTGTTATGAAAACTATGCAGATCAGAAAGAGTTAACACAAGAAATGATTGATTCTTGGTGTCAAAAAAGATCTTCTGAATTGAATGGATCTAGAAATACAAGAATAAAAGTTGTTAGAGCTTTTATAAAATTTCTTAATCAAAGGGGCTTGGCATGTATTGAACTGCCGGTGCTCATGAAGTCTGAGAAATCTAAATATATACCACATTCATTCACAGAAGAAGAATTGAAGGCTTTCTTTTTTGAATGTGATCATATTTGTAAAGATGGTCGAAGATTTTCCAATTATAAGAACCTTGTTGTTCCGGTTCTTTTCCGATTGCTATATAGTTCAGGAATTCGAACAACAGAGGCCAGATTATTAAAAAGAGAAGATGTCGATTTTGAGAACGGCATTCTTAAAATTCGAAAAGGGAAAGGCTCTGATAAACATTATGTTGCGCTTCATTCCTCTACCGTTGATATGTTAAAGAAATATGATTTTGCAATGGATAAATTGAAAAAAAATCGAACATATTTCTTTGAAAAATCTAATGGTTCTTTTTTTGATAAAAGCTGGCTTAGCAGATGTTTTAGGGAGTGCTGGTACAGAGCTAATAAAACATCTGCAGTGCCTTATGATTTGCGGCACAACTATGCAACAACTAATATAAATAGTTGGGAAACTGATTCATTCGAATTCAATGATAAATTGTTTTTCTTGTCTAAATCTATGGGACATAAAAAGTTAGTATCTACACTCTATTATTACTCGATAGTCCCGCGTCTTAGTGAAACTATAAAAGATAAAACAGAATCTGATTTGAATGAAATAATAAAAGAGGTGAATTATGAAGAATAATGCGGAAGCTATAAAATTTTCGAAATATATATCAGATTATCTTTACAATTATGCACCTGCATTTTTAAGCCGTTCAAAAGATACTCTGAAATCTTATGAAGATACTTTGGTTTTATATGTTAAATTTTTAGAAAAGGAAGGTATCACTTCTTCAAATCTATCAAGAAAAGCTTTTGAAAGAACATATATAGAAAAATGGATACTCTGGTTAAAAAATGAACGCAATTGTTCTCCAGATACCTGTAACAATCGTATAAGTACATTCAGAGGTTTTTTGAAGTATCTTGGTTTTAAGGATATAAAACTTATGTATTTGTATGAAGAGTCAAGAAATATTCACAGATTAAAAACTGTTAAAAAGAAAGTAACAGGTGTTTCAAAAAAAGGAATTCAGGAATTATTGAATCAACCTGATTTGAGAACTAAGATAGGCCGAAGAGATTATACGCTTTTAATGTTGATGTATAGTTCTGCAGCGCGAATTAATGAAATTTTATCTTTAAAGATAAAAGACTTATTCTTAGAGGGAGCTCATCCTTATATGAATTTATTTGGAAAAGGTGAGAAAATAAGAACTGCTTTTCTGATGCCAAGAACGGTTAGCAACTTGAATGGGTATATTGAATCCGTTCATGGTAAAAATCCAAATCCAGAAGATTACTTATTTTTCTCGCCTGTGGGAAATCGGAAGGAGAAATTAACTCAGCCAGCCATAGCAAAACGTATAAAGAAATACGCAGTAGCAGGTAGTGCAAAAAGTCTGGAAATACCAATAAATCTTCATTCTCATCAATTACGACATGCAAAAGCCACACATTGGCTTGAAGATGGAATGAATATTGTTCAGATAAAATTCCTGCTTGGACATGAAAGTGTTGAAACGACTATGAAATATCTAGATGTTACCATAGATGAAAAAGCAAAAGCTCTGGAAACACTTGAAGATGAAAAGGAGACATCGCTTCCTAAAAAATGGAAAATGGATGATGGTTCATTATCTGAATTTCTTGGATTACCAAGATAATTTTTGTGGCAAAATATCACCCATATTACTTACTTTATTACCCATGTGTGATATAATCATCATGGGTGATAAAGTGAATAATCAATTACATGAATTATTAGATGAACTCCGTTCTTATGATACTGAACGTGAATGGTTTGAGTTTAAAGAAAACTGGTTTGATCAGACTCAACTTGGACAGTATATTTCTGCTCTCTCAAACAGTGCTGCAATTGAAGGTCGAAAAAATGCTTATTTTGTCTGGGGAATTCATAATGAAACTCATGATGTTACAGGTACGAATTTCAACTGCAACATGGATATTAAAAATGAGCCTTTAAAACATTTTCTTGCACGACAGATTTATCCAGATTTAAATTTCAATTTTGAAGAAACTAATTATGAGGGTAAAAAGGTTGTTGTTCTTACTATTCCAGCTGCAAGAACAGTTCCTACAAGTTTTGATAACGAACGTTTTATACGAATTGGCTCAAGTAAAGAAAGCCTCAGAAAGTATCCGGAAAAGGAATCTTATTTATTTGATGTCCTTCGACATGGTTTTCCTACAATTGAAAACACACCATCTAAGTATCAGGATTTAACTTTTGAGAAACTTTTTATATATTATGGAGCAAAAGGTCTGAAACTTAATCCTGATAATTTCAAAAAGAACCTTAATCTTCTTACAGAAGATGGAAAATATAACATTCTTGCACAGTTGCTTTCTGATAATTCTCAGATTCCGTTAAGGGTTGCCATTTTCTCAGGAAAGACAAAAGCAGATAAAATGTATTCTATCCGCGAATTTGGTTACCAGTGTATTTTGTATACGCTTGATGAAGTTCTTCGTTATGGAGATGTCTTGAATATTCTCCAGGCAGATGAGAAAGATAGAATTGTTGAGCGAAAGGATGTTCCTTTGTTTGAAAATGATGCATTCAGGGAAGCTGTTATAAATGCGTTTGTTCATAATAAATGGGTAACAGAAAATGAACCGATGATTACCGTTTTCTCAGATAAAATTGAAATCCTTTCTCGGGGAATACTACCACCAGAACAGACGCTTGAAGGATTTTTTAGAGGTGAATCTGTTCCTGTAAATAAGAAACTTTCAGAAATATTCTTACAACTTCATATCAGTGAAAAAACTGGACGCGGGGTTCCTAAAATTACCAGCACATACGGAAAAAGTGCTTACGAATTTCACGAGAACTCTATTGTTGTAAAAATCCCTTTTAATTGGATTAACAATATGGGTGATAAAGTGGGTAATAAAACGGGTGATAATTCACAGCTTAATAATACCCAGTCCAAGATTTTTTCAGAAATTCGAAATAATCCAAATATTACAAAACCTCAAATTGCACAACTGGTTGGAGTTGGAAAGACTACCGTTGATAATGCAATTGCAGTTCTCAAACAGAAAGGTTATATAAAACGCTCAGGTTCCAATAAAACTGGTTTCTGGGAAATATTAAATGCAGGAGAATAAAATGAGAAAAATATTTATTTTTATTTTGATGTTTTTGACTTCAAGTGTTTTTGCACAAACAGAAATACAACAGAAGCTAATTAAAAATTTAGATTCAGGCAAGCTTGAAAAAGGCATTTCCAGAGTTTCTGATAAATATAATATCCCTGATGGATTAGCAGTAGGGGATCAGTACTATTGGGAAGGTCCATCTGCAATTTGTTTTGATGAAAATAATAACTTGATTATCTTTGATCAGATAGCATTAAAAATATATGTATTCAATGCAAAATTTGAATGTGAACGATTTATTCCAGTAAATAAAAATCTTCTTTGTCTTCCTAATTTAATCAAAGCATATAATGTTGGTCTTCTTTTATATAATGAAAATGAATCAATAATATTCATTGATTGGAATGGAAATGTAAAATGGGAGATATCATTACCTGGTGATGTTGTTAAATATAGTTTCATTTATGATGAGAAAAATGATTTGTTGTTTCATTATGCAAAGGACGGTATATATCTGTTAAAAGAAAATAACAGTACAATGAATAATGAGCAGATAAACAATTATTTATCAAAAGCAAAGATTTCAGATATCAGAATAAATAATGAAAATAAATTAGTTATCAATAATGTTGTTGAATATATAATTCCAAAGAATTCTTCTTTTTTCATCGGAGAAGATTTAGCAGGCAATTCCTACTATGTCAGCAACCGAAGAAGATTTCTTGTTCAAAACTCAAACGCAAAATTATTAACCAGTTATAAATTTACAGAAGATGAATATTCAATCAGCAGGACTTATTTCCCAGCACTTTCTAAAACAGGAGATTTATTTTATTTAGACTATTCAAACGAAAAGAAAGAACTATTGCTTTATTGCATCGAAAACAACTGGTCTTCAGAAGCTAAGCAGAAATGGAATCCAAGCAATTCATTACAAGAAAACATTCAAATTGGTAAAATATTTACTACAGTTGATAATCTTAGATTGCGAGCGGAAGAAATAACATCAAGTAAAATCATTACAACAATGGCTAAAGGCACAATGGTCAAAATCCTGAAACTTGGTAAAGCAGAAACAATCGATGGCATAAACAGTAACTGGGTTCAGGTAGAAGTTCTTTCTGACGCAAAAGACAAAGACGGTAAAGAAATAAAAACAGGCACAACAGGCTGGTGCTACGGCGGATATTTGGAATAAGGTTTGAATATGAAAAGAACAATTTTATTTACAGCAATTATTTTCACAATGAGTCTTTTCTGCTTTGCGCAGGAAGTTGAAAAAATTGCAGTCTTAGAAGATGTAAAGTATGAAAGATATCCCGGAGGTGGAATGGGGCATTTTCCACTAGGAATATATTTTAATGAAGTAAACAATCTCTTGGTTGTACAGGATCCTTTGCCCGGAACTATAGTAACAATCAATCTTGAAACTAAAGCAATTTCAAAAGAAGAAAAACCGTTTTTAAGTGAACACGCACCATTACTCTTGGTATTAGGAAATGATTATTGGGGAGTTTATTCGGATTCTATTGAGTATTCAATAAATAGTACACCTTATAAATACATCAGTGATACAAATCCTGGTATAAGCTTTATACTCAAAAAAGATAGCGGTTATATAGTTTATTTTTTAGGCGGTGCCATAGATTCAATTGGACGTATTTATTCAGAAGAAGAGGCAATGGCATATCTGAAGCAATATGATCCCGAAAAATATGAGCAGAGCAAAAAAAAGGCTGCAGAGCTGAGTCTTTATAATGATTTTATTAGAAACAATGTTTTGATTTGGGGAAACACATACTATAAAGAACACAATACATTGCAGCAATATGATCTCCAAGGATATAGATATTTTTCTGAAAATTATGGAAGTCTTGGTAACGTCCTTGGATGTTATTTAAATGATGATAATATTTTTTATTTAAAAAATCTGAACTTATATTCAGAAATTCGGAAAAGTGGACAAGACTATTCTTTTAGCTGGTACGTCGGCTTTGGCGGTAACATCTACTATTACATTACCGGCAAAGAGTACACCGAAGTTTTCCGCATCCGCCGTACCTGGGGTGATCCAGATTTTTACGCAATGGCAATAAACGGTTACACAGACGACTCTTACGGCAAGTACGTAAACAAGGTTCTTCCAACCTTGAGCAAAGCCGAACTCCGCCTTTTGAGAAATACAATCTTTGCAATTTACGGCGTTCATTTTAAGAGCGCAGATTTATCAAAGTATTTCGATAAGCAAGTCTGGTACACAGATGAAGGCAAATCATCCGGCGAAATTACACTTCCAGCTCACCGCCAGAAACTTGTTGAAATGATACAAAAGCTAGAGAAATAGTAAATTATATTTGGAGATACAGTAAATGAAAAAGACATTCATATTTATAACTTTACTTTTCATAAGCACATTTTTATGGTGTCAGAACCTTGAACTCAAAGCTGTAAAACAGTTTTCGAATACTAAAGAAGTCAAAATTGTTCATAATTATGAACTGGATGCTTATAATGGTAAAACTGGGAATCGCATGTTTTGTGATAAAAATGGTTCTATTTTTATTTACAATGATGATAAAAATATTCTTTATGAACTAGATTCAAAAACATTCCAAATAGCTAAATCTTATTCTTATGATTTTTCAGATATATACTACGCTTCAGAATTATTTGGATTATATGCTGTCTCAAATAACTATTTCTTTTATAAATGGACTGATGCCGCCAGCATTGCAATTGATCGGTCTTCCGGCAAGAGAAAATATGTGGTGAATGCTAATAGCCAGGTTTCTTCTCAACTTTCATATTATGATGAAGAAACAGATATTTTGTTTTTTCAAGATCATAATAATAAGATACACTGCATAGTTCATCCCTCACTAGATGAAAAGCAAAATCAGAAAAATTTCCGTAATGCAGAAGAAACAAGTAAACTTCTTAATAATGGAAACTATGCTCCTCATCTGACTTTAGATTCAGATAATGATTTATACATTGATGGAGTCAGATGCAGATGGAATGCAACAGCTTATGAAACTACAGATTATGTAATTACTCTAAATAACAAGCGTAAAACTATTAGGGTTTTTAACAGAAAAGAAAGTGAGGTGTTAAATTACACCATTCCTGAGAATGAAACCGAAGAATCCATCACCTATCATCCAAACGGCGACTGGTATTTCCTGACTATAAACTGGACAACAGACACACACACCCTTTGGCGAATCGAAAATACCTGGGATTCACAGTGGCGCGAGCAGTGGAATAAAGAACACATCAATTTTGATAATCTGGATTCAGCTTCATCAACAAACGTAGCTGTAAGCAAAGTAATGACTTGCAACGACAATCTTCGCCTTCGTTCTCAGGAAGCAACATCAAGCAGTGTAATCACAACCATGCAAAAAGGCTCAAAAGTCAAAATCCTGCAACTTGGCAAAGCCGAAACAATCGACGGCATAAACAGCAACTGGGTACAGGTAGAGGTTCTTTCTGGCGCGAAAGATAAAGACGGTAAAGAAATAAAATCAGGAACCACAGGCTGGTGCTACGGCGGATATTTGGAATAAGTTCTTTTTGCGAAGAACTTGTTATGGTAAAGATAATAAAAACAAAATCCAAACTTTCAACTGTTTAATTATATGTAATATATGGGGTAAGTTTGAAAAGTTTGGATTTATAAAAAGAAGGGATAACACCGAGCATGAAAGGTCGTTATGACGATATAATAAACACACAGTGGCCGCAGCCGTCACTAAAAGAAAAAATGCCTCTGAGTGACCGTGCAAAAATTTTCATGCCCTTTGCAGCCTTAAAAGGTTTTGAAGAACTGATTGAAAAAACTGCACAGTCACATAACGGAACAACTAAATCTTCTTCCGAATCAGAGACAGACGATTAAGTGCCTCATCAAGAGTCTCTTCTTTTTTTGCAAAGTGAAGCCTTACATAGCGGTTTTCTTTTTCCTTAAAGAAACTGGAACCAGGAACAGCCCCTACCCCGACTTTTCTCGCTAAATCTTCTGCAAACTCAAGATCAGATTCATAACCGAATTCACTTATATCAATAAGAACATAGTATGCTCCCTGCGGCTCAGTATGAATCAACCCAATGTCATCAAGCCCCTTTAAAAATAAACTCCGCTTTTCAGTATATTTCTGCTGAAGGCTTTCGTAATAATCATCACCAAAATTCAGTCCGGCAACCGCAGCTTCCTGTAAAGGAGCAGCCGCTCCTACCGTCAGAAAATCATGAACCTTTTTTATGCGTTCTGTAACTTCAGGATTTGCCTGAGTATAACCAAGGCGCCATCCCGTAATGGAATAGGTCTTGGACAGGGAATTACAGGTTATGGTCCGGTCTTTCATTCCCGGTAAAGATGCCATGTAAGTATGAACATTCGGCTTGTAAAGAATGTGTTCATAAACTTCATCCGTAATGACAAAGGCGTCATATTTTTTTGCAAGGTCAGCAATAATCTGCAGTTCATCCCTGGTAAAAACTTTACCACAAGGATTAGAAGGATTGCAGACTATAATAGCCTTCGGTTTCTGCCTGAATGCATCTTCCAGAACCTCAGCATCAAAATTAAATTCCGGCGGAATAAGAGGAACATATATCGGCTGTGCACCGCTTAAAATAGTATCAGCTCCGTAGTTTTCATAAAATGGAGAAAATACAATTACCTTATCCCCGGGATTTGTAACGCTCATCATGGCAGCCATCATTGCTTCCGTACTTCCGCAGGTAACTACCAGTTCGGCATTAGGATCAACATCAACCCCGGAGAAATGCGTAATTTTTTTTGCAAGGGCTTCTCTAAAATTCTGAGCCCCCCAGGTAACCGCATACTGATGAAAATCTTCTCGTGTAACTTCTGCAAGTCTCTGAAGAATTTTTTCAGGCGGTTCAAAATCAGGGAATCCCTGAGAGAGATTTACTGCATTATATTGATTGGAAATACGGGTCATACGGCGGATAACACTGTCCGTAAATCCCGCTGTCCTGTCTGAAAGTTCCGGCATATTCACACTCCTTTCTTTGTGAACAAAAGTCTGCATACATTCTTTCCGTCTGCAATGGTTCCGTCAAGTTTAAAATCAAGACAAGGAAATGCCTTTGCAAATTCATGATCACCTGCCATGGTTATTTCACAGAGCTTAGAAATTTCTTCCTCACTGCGGCCCTGCTTTTTCCACTCTTCTACATACGGACAGTAATGAAAGTGAATGGCAAGCCTGCTGTCTGTCTTTTCTACAACTTCCATTTCATAAATATCCCGGTTATGATCCGTTCCAAAAGAGTCTGCAAATTCCTTGAAGTCATCAGGATTTTTCATTTCCTTACGCATTGCTTCTGCATTGTCCCGGCCATATTTTGCAATTCCCTCTCTGGCAAAGGAATCATCAATACCGTGCTGTTTTGCTGAATCAATCATGTTTGCAATAGTTGCTGCCCGCCTCTGACTGATTTCCCTCATTCCGTCTACGCCATAATTTCTTAAAGTCGGTTTATTATTCTCAAATGCCATCTTTTCCTCCATAATATCTTTAATCTAAAAATCAGATATAATACTCTGAATAATCATTCAAAAGGCTTCTTAAAAACCTTATAGTCTTTTCGTTTTTAGGTTTATCAAGAACGTCCTTTGGTGAACCTGATTCAACTATTTTTCCGTCTTCCATATACACGACAGTATCCGCAACATCCCTGGCAAAACGAATCTCGTGAGTTACTACAATCATAGTGATACCTGTAGAGGCAACATCCCGCATGACATTAAGAACTCCTCCAACCAGTTCAGGATCAAGGGCAGAAGTCGGTTCATCAAAAAGAATAACCTCCGGCTGAAGTGCAAGAGCACGGCATATTCCTACCCGCTGCTGCTGTCCTCCTGAAAGCTGATCCGGATAAGAATCTGCTTTGTCCGTAAGATTAACTCTCTCTAAAAGTTCCATAGCCCGGTTGCGGGCTTCTTCCTTTTTAATTTTCCGTACAACTGTCAGTCCGTCCGTTATATTCTGAATCACAGTGCGGTTTTTAAAAAGATTGTAATTCTGAAAAACCATTCCCGTTTTTCTTCTCAGTTTCAGCACAGATTTTTTAGTATGCCTTGCACTGTCAACAACAGTTCCTGCAATATTTACAGTCCCGCTGTCTGCAGGATTTAAGAAATTAAGCGTACGTAAAAAAGTGGTTTTTCCTGAACCGGAAGGACCGAGAATTACAACAACCTCACCTTCCTTTACAGAAAGGCTTACTCCATCAAGAATGGTCTTTCCGTTTATTTTTTTCCGTATATCTTTTGTTTCAAGTACGTAATCCATTCAGCACCTCTTCATCCTGACATTCAGTTTCGAGATAAGTTTTTCTGCAAAAAAACAGACAATCCAATATACTCCTGCAGCTACAAGATAACCTTCAAGAATTGCATAGTTTTCTGCCGTTGATGCCTTTGCAACCGACAGCATCTCAAACACATTTACAACTGATGCAAGACTTGTTGCCTTAAGCAGCCACATAAAATAATTCCCCAGATTTGGAAGGGAAATCACAAGTGCCTGCGGAACAACAATATGAATCATTGCCTGAAAGGGCGTCATTCCCACAGCACAGGCAGCTTCATACTGTCCCTTATCAACAGCCCCATAAGAGGAAACCACTACGTCTGTCAGGTATGCTCCGTAATTGAATGCAAAGGCTACAACAGCAAATGCAAAGTAAGACGGCGCCCGGGGATCATAGTGCCATCCGAAAATTCCATCTGCCTTCTCAAGAACATAAGGAATGGCATAGTAACAGAATAAAAGCTGAACTATCAGAGGAACACCCTTCAGGAAAGTGTTAAAAAAAAGCACAAGCTTATTAAGGATAAATACCTTCCTGATAAGAACAGTTCCAAAAACCAAAGCAATAACAGAAGCTAACAGTAAAGATATTACCGTTAACTCAAGGGTAACAGGCAGCGCCTTAACAACAACAGGTATAATGGATACCATAAATCCGTAATCAAGATTCATTTCTCTTAAACCTCATACCTTCTGAAATGACGCAACGCCATATTGAAAATAAATTCAACCACGGTCGTAAGAAAAAAATATATCACTGCAGCAGCCAGCAGAACCCAGATCTGTCCATAGCCTCTGTGAAGTGAAATGATTTTATTTGCCTTACCCATTACGTCTACAACTCCGATTACATAAGCCACTGCACTTCCCTTCAGCAAATCTATTTCGAGATTTTTAAGATTTGGAAGCGCAATCTTTACAGTAAGCGGAACCGTTACATGAAAAAAACACTGAATCCTGCTGTATCCAACAGAATATCCTGCGTCAATCTGTGCTTTATCAATTCCCTCATAAGCACCACGCAGGGCTTCGGAAACAAATGAAGAAAAGTTTGCCGTCGTTGCTACTATATAAAAAAATCCTGCATCCCATGCATTTATATTCATTCCAAATAATGAAAATAATTTAGGCAGACCAAAAAAAACAATATATAACTGCACAAGTCCCGGAGTTCCCCTGAAAAAAGAAACGAACAGCGAAACTGCATAATATAAAACATTCTTTCTGCCTGTTCTGACTATACATATCAAAGTTCCGAGAACCCACGAAATTAAAGTAGGTACAGTCAGATAAAAAATCGTTACCGGAATAAATTCAGCAAGAGCCGGTAAAGAAGAAATAAAAAACTCATGTCCGCGCCACAAAATACTCTCCTTTCCGAAACATTAAAAAAAAGCCGCTTATATAAAACAAACGGCTTTCTTTAAGAACTGCATTACATCTCAGTCTTTTTTAAGACCAATCTTTTTTGCAACTTCAAAATTATCTTCACCAAAGAATTTTACGGTAAGTTCTCCTAAAGTTCCGTCTGCCGTAAGTTCTTCCAGTGCTTTATTAACAGCCTTCTGAAATTCCCTCTTATCTTTATTAATAAGGAATACAGTATCACGTCCGTCTACCCTCTTTGTAATTTTCAGATCCGTATATTTTGCCTCGCTCAAAATTGCATTAGCCTGTTCTGCAGAAAGATATGCAGCATCAAAAACACCGTCTTCTACTTTTGCGATTTCATCTGCCATTGCTCCTGAAGAAGCCAGAGTCTTAAAGTCAACAGTTACTTCCGGATGACCATCAATCCAGTCCTTAAGTGCAACAGCACGTCCGTCAGTTGCAACAATAGGTGAAATTGATTTTCCGCTCATATCCTCAAGACCATTAATACCGCTATTTGCCTTAACTACAAGATTCATAAAGAAGTAGTTGTATGGTGCAGAAACAAGAAATGCCTTTTCTCTTGCAGGCGTTCTGAATTTACATCCTGCATCAAGAGTGTACTTTCCGGTGCGTACACCAGCCAGTGCTGTCTCATAATCAAGAACCTGATAATTGAATTTCCATTCAGGAAGTTTCTTTTCAATTGCCTTAAGAACTTCATATTCATAACCGGCAGGATTTCCGTTTTCATCTTCATAAGTATACGGAGCATTCTGTGCTTCAAGAATAATTTCTACAACTTTAGAATCCTTTCCTGATTTATTGCATGATGCAAACAATGTCAAAACTCCAGCAATAGCTGCGATAATTTTTATTTCCTTACTCTTATTCATAATATTTCTCCTCTAAAAAAAATCAGATATTGTAATCAATGTTTCTTTCATCAATTACACGCTTTGACTTATGTTCAGATCTTGTATTAAGACCTCCATCTGGATGAACCACTACTCTTGCCGGCTTAACACCAATGCGAGCCTTAAGGGCTGCCGATACTTTTTCTGCAAGTGCTTCATCTGTTTCTGTATTACCGGAAGCTTTTTCTACTTCTACGGCATACTTGCAGGTGAAATCTTTTTCAAAAATACGGATAAGATATTCACCGGTAACTTCTTTAAGTTCATGAATTACAGCTTCAATATCACTAGGGAATACATTAACTGCACTTACAATGAACATATCATCCAGACGACCCTGAATATGAATACGGCCATGGGTTCTTCCACACTTACATGGAGTATAATCAATACGACCGATATCTCCAGTTCTAAAGCGGATAAGCGGACGAGCATGCTTTCTTAATGTTGTAAATACAAGTTCACCTGTTTCTCCAGGAGGAAGAATTTCTCCTGTATGAATATCCCTTGTTTCTACAAGAATATGATTCTCAGCAATATGAAGTCCGTCCTTTGCTTCACACATTGCAGCACATGCACCAAAAATATCCGAGAGACCGTAGAAGTCAAAAACTTCAGCTCCCCACAAATCTTCTATTGCCTTGCGGGTTGAATCAATTGAACCGCCGGCTTCTCCTGCAACAATAATCTTCTTGATGCTGAAATCTTTTTTCGGATCATAACCAGCTTTAATTGCCTTTTCTCCCAGCTGCCATGCATAGCTTGGGCTTGTCCAGATTATCGTAGGCTGATATGTCTTAAGAATAAAAAGAAGCCGTTCACTTGGAAGTGTTCCTCCCCAGATACAAAGCGCACCTAAATTCTGAGCACCGATTACATCAGGTCCTCCAACATACAGAGAAAAATTAAGGGCATGAACATAACGGTCATTCTTCCTCATTCCAATCTGATAGAACCAGCGGCTTTCTGTATCCTGGAATTCATCAAAATCTTTTTTTGTAAAAGGCGACATTGTCGGAACCCCAGTCGAACCTGAAGACGTAGAAACAAACACAACATCTTCTTCCGGAACAGCTGCAAGTTCTCCAAGGAATGAACCTACTCCCTGTGTGTCACGCTGAGTTTTCTTATTAATAAAAGGAAACTTCTGAATATCCTTCAGTGTGTGAATATCAGAAGGTTTTACTCCTGCTTCGTCAAACGAACGTTTGTAATAAGGTGCATGATCGTAGGCAAACTGAACGATCTCTTTCAAATCCTCAAGCTGTTTTGCTTCAAGCTGTTCTCTCGGTAATGTTTCAAGTTCTTTATTCCAATATTTTCCATCTGGTGCTGACATAGCATTCCTCCATAGATATAGCATTCCCGCACTAATAACGAACGTTCGTTATTTAATAATTGCGGATTCCGGACACGGTACACATAAAAAAACCGTACATCCGATTAAAAATGTAATTAATGATTAAAAATTAAAGTGAAGAGTTAACAGCAGAAGCACATTCGTCCAAAACGAAAATTTGCTCTGACGAGTTTTTCAAAATACAAAGCCATCATTTCTACCTCCGAATGTGTTTAATTAGTTTTCCTATCTATTTAGTAGGTAATTACTTTATACACTTTATCACTGATTTATGTCAATATCTTTTAAAAAATTATTTTTTTACATTCCAGAACTTTAAAATATGCTCCCATTTACTGTCCCGGCCTGCAGTTATTGCCTGAATATCATCATCTGTAAGATGACGGAACCTTGCCTGGCGCTTAAGATAGTTTTCTACGGAACTGAAGCTTTCCGGCTTATGATTCAATGTAAATTCTCCGTTTTCATATTCCGCAAGATACCACAATCCTGTATCAACAATTTCTTTTGCCACATCAACAGTTTCGTCTGTCTTTACACCCCATCCTGTAGGGCAAGGTGCAATCACGTGAATGAATTTTGTCCCGCGGATTTTAGAGGCCTTCTCAACTTTGTTAATGTAATCCTGAAGATATCCTACTGTTGCAGTTGCTGCATAAGGAATATCATGCGCAGCTATAATTTCAAAAACATTCTTCTTGGGACGGATATTTCCCCTTATATTATTACCGGCAGGTGTGGTTGTAGTTCTGGCACCGAAAGGCGTAAGGGAGCTTTTCTGAATTCCCGTATTCATATAAGCTTCGTTGTCATAGCAGATATAGAGCACGTCATCATTACGGTCGATTGCACCTGACAGAGCCTGAATACCAATATCAGCAGTACCGCCATCACCCGCAAAACCCACAACCTGAGCATCAGTTATTCCCCGGGCACGCAGACCTGCAAGTACTCCTGTCATCATGCTCGCAGTACCGGCAAAAGTAGAGATAATTGCATTATTTGAAAAACAAAGCTGAGGATAATTAAACCCAACGGCACTCATACATCCGGCTGGCAATACAGCAACAGCTTTTTCTCCCAGTACCTTGAGGGCTATCCTTACTGCAAGACTACCGCCGCAACCTGCACAGGCCTTGTGTCCATAAAAAAATTCTTCTTCGTTCAGATTTTTCGCAGTAATCACTTTACTCCCCTTTTACATCAACACCAAGAAAATTAACATCAGAAAGTTTTTGTCCTTCCGACACATCCTTCAACTTTAAGAAAATATCTTTTATTTCTCTAAGACTGATATCCTTGCCCCCCAGTCCTCCAATAAAATTTTTAGATGGAATTTCCAGAGCGTTTTTCTTCAGAGCAGAATTAACGTTTGTATAAACAGTTCCTTCGGCACCAAAAGAAACATCCTTTTCAAGAACAGCCAGGGCTTTTGCATTTTTTACTGCTGCAGATATTTCACTGACAGGAAACGGACGCATATATCTTATACGGACAAGACCGGCCTTTAATCCTTCGTCCCTCAATTCATCCACAGCCTGACGGATAAGTCCGCTTACAGATCCCAGCGTCAGGATAATATAATCAGCATCTTCTGTTTTATAATTTTCAGTAAGTCCCGAATATTTTCTTCCAAATATCTTAGCAAACCTCTCTTCTGCTTCTGATATAACTGCGGAAGCATTCAGCAGGCCAAGATGCTCTTTTACCTTAAAAAAAGTATTCGTTTCAGGTCCGGCAGAAAATGCAAGATTTTTAGGACTTTCAAAATCGAATTTATTTTCTGTCTCAAATGAAGGCAGAAATTCATCAGCCTGTGCCTGTTCAGGTACATCCACAACTTCATAAGTGTGAGTTAAGACAAACCCGTCAAGATTAACCATAAAAGGAGTCTGCACTTTTTTATGTTCTGCAATGTAGTAACTCATTAAAGCCATATCCAGAGCTTCCTGTCCGTCCTGTGCGTAGGACTGAATCCATCCTGAATCAAGAAGCGCAAGAGAATCCCTCTGATCCCCGTAAATATTCCATGGAAGAGCCGTAGATCTGTTTGCATTCATCATGACAATAGGAAAACGACCGCCGGAGGCATATACAAGACACTCAGCCATATACAAAAGTCCCTGGGAGGAAGTTGCCGTAAATGCCCTTGCTCCTGCTGCACTTACCCCCATGGCACAGGATAAAGCAGAATGCTCTGATTCAACATGAATAAAATTGCTCTTAAGGGAACCGTCTTCCACAAAATCAGAAAGCTTTTCTACAACCACAGTCTGAGGAGTTATAGGATAAGCAGATATTACATCCGGCCGTGCAAGTCTTATGCCATAAGCAAAAGCTTCATCGCCGGAAAGAAATTTCTTTGACATTACTTTTCCTCCTCCATAGTTATAGCAGAAAACCGGCATATCTTTTTGCAGATACCGCAGCCTTTACAAAAGTCATAATCAACTGCTACCTTACCGTCGTTTTTGTAAATGACACCATCCGGACAATACAGATAACACTGAAGACAGCCCTTACATTTTTCTATATCAATAACAGGACGGATGTTTCTCCAACCTGCATTTTTTGTGACGAGGTAACCTGCCTCATAAGCAGTAGCCTCTGGAATTTCTTCATAAGTAACGGGATTTTTATTTCTGAGAAAGGGTTTCATTTATTCCTCCAAAGACTGCATCAACTACAGCAGAGTTTTTCTGGAACAGTTTTGGCGGCATATAAAGTTCCATCGCTTTCTTTAAAACTCCTGCTGATACAACTCCACTTTCTTTTGCCAGTAGTGACAGCATTACCGTATTAGTCACAGGCATGGAAAGAATTTTCATTGCAAGACTGTCACCATCAAAGGTAACAATAGATGACAGCCGGGAATCAGATAAGTTCCCTTCCCTCTTAAAATCTCGTCTGGTATTTATAAAAATCTTTCCGCCGCTCTTAATCTCATCAAATGCTTTTTCGGAAAACAATGTGTCATCAAGAAATACAACATAGTCAGCTTTTTTTATCTGGCTTCTGTCTCCAATCGGCTGCTTACTTAATTTAGTAAAAGCAACAATCGGGGCACCCCTGCGTTCCGGACCAAAGGATGGAAATGCAAGAGCATTATTCAATTCACCTTCTACAGAAAAAGCAGCTCCCAAAAGTTTTGCAGCAGTAAAGGCTCCCTGACCTCCCCTGCCATGCCATAAAACTTCAATCACATTGTCCTCCTGAAAACTAACGGCGGCTTATTCTCTTTACAAGAAAATCACCTGCAGTCTGAATAAGCTGAACAAGAACAATAAGAATTACAACACATACCATAAGTATTTCACTACGGTAGCGCTGATATCCGTAACGATAAGCAAAATCCCCAAGACCACCACCGCCTACAAGACCGGCCATTGCTGAAAAACCTAAAATAGAAATTGCAGTAACCGTAATATTTTTTACCAGCGAAGGAAGTGCTTCCGGCAGTAAAATCTTTGTAATGATTTTAAACTTGCTTGCTCCTGTAGACAAAAATGCCTCAACAACACCATTACTTACATCAGAAAAACTGGCTTCTGCAAGTCTGGCCAGAAATGCCGTAGACGCAATTGATAATGGAACCACAACTGCTTCTGACCCAATCTTTGTTCCAACTACAAGCTTTGAAAGAGGCAGCAGAAGAACCATAAGGATAAGGAACGGTACCGACCGGATTATATTCAGTATTATTCCGATTACTCTGTTTACAGGAGTATTCTTTACAAACAGAGGATTAGACGTTACATAAAGAATAAGCCCGAGAACAGTTCCAAAAATAATTGCAGACAAAAGTGCAATTGCTACCATGTAAAATGTCTCATACAGTGCGATGACAACTTCACCGCGAATACTAAGAATACTTTCTATCATATTATGCCACCACCTTTTCAAGACGATAAATTTTTGAAGCAAGTTCAAGCTTTACTGTTTCTATATTTGCCGCATCTCCAGAGAGATTTACAAAAAGAATACCCAGAGGTTTAGAACTAATATACTCAATCTTGCCGTGAAGAATATTAAACTTAACGTGATTCCTTGCAGTTATTTCTGAAAGGACGCTTTCAGTTGCCGCTTCACCTTTATAAACCAGTTTTACAATATCACCATTTACACTGTTCCAGATTTCTTCCGGGAATTTAAAATTCTGTTCATGCGCAAGCAGTTCTTTTGTAAAGTCATTCTGCGGATTGGTGAAAACTTCGTAAACATCACCTTTTTCAACAACTTCTCCGTTTTTCATTACTACAACTTTACTGCAGATTGATTTAACGACGTCAAGTTCATGAGTAATGATTACGACAGTTACACCAAGCTTTTCGTTTACTTCCTTGATTAGTTTTAAAACCGATGCCGTTGTTTCTGCATCAAGAGCAGAGGTTGGTTCATCACACAAAAGAATCTTAGTATTGTTTGCAAGCGCACGGGCTATTGCAACGCGCTGTTTCTGTCCTCCTGAAAGTTTTGCAGGATAAACATATTTTTTATCCGTAATTTTTACAAATTCCAAAAGTTCATCTACACGCTTTTCAATATCTTCCTTTTTCCAGCCTGCATCTTCCAGAGAAAAAGCAATGTTCTCATAAACAGTCTTGCTCTCTGCCAGATTAAAATGCTGAAAAATCATTCCCACACTTTTGCGAAGTTCATGAAGCGGTTTATGTTTTAGACCTTTAACAGAAACACCATTAACAATCACTTCTCCTGAAGTTATCTTCTGAAGCTGATTGATTGTCCTTAAAAGGGTACTCTTACCGGCTCCACTTCCACCAACAATTCCAAAAACATCTCCGTCTTCAATATCAAAAGAAACATTCTTAACGGCATGAACAGTCTGCCTGTGTTCCTTAAAAACAACATCTACATTTTTAAAACTAATCATAGCGCCTCCTTCTTTTAATCCAGATAACCGGACGGCCTTCCGAATGCAGCGTACTGCTTCTTCGGATCTTCAATAACTTTTCTGAATTCATCAGAATGAACAATTGAATAAATATCTTTTGCAAAGTCTTTTTCAATATCTTCAGTGCGAACTGCAATAACATTGAAATAACCAGGCAGAAGCTGTTCATTATAAATTGCATCAGTAAGCTTAAGTCCTGCACCAATTGCATAGTTTCCGTTTATGATTGCAGCTCCTACACTGTCCAGTACGTTCGGAAGAATTTCGGCACTTACTTCCTTAAAAGTAAAATGCTTTGGATTTTCCGAAAGATCTTTTACAGTTGCCTTAGAAGGATCTGCTGACGGATCAATAGTAACTGCTCCGGTCTGAGCAAGAACACGGAGTGCACGACTTAAGTTTGTATCATCATTAGGAATAGCAATTACAGAACCGGCTGGAAGTGAATCAACCGATTTGTACTTGTCTGCAAAGATTCCCATTGCTGCTGTAGGGATTTCTGTCAGATAAGAAAGCTCCAGTTTATGATCAGCAGAAAACTTCTTAAGATATGTTGAATGCTGGAACATATTTACATCAATGTCTTTTTCTGCAAGAGCATTATTCGGCTGAACATAATCAGAGAATTCAATAATCTTAACTTTGTAACCTTTCTTTTCAAGCTGAGGCTGAATTGCTTCAACAAACATGTCTCCATAAGGACCGGCACAAACACCAACTTTAAGAGCATCCTCTTTCTTGCAGGAAACTAATGCTGCAGCCATTCCAACTAATACCAGACCTAAACCAAAAATCTTTTTCATAAAATAACTCCTTGAATAATTTGAACTACCGTGTTGAAGATAAAGAACAATCTTCACACATCCAGAAAAAATGAGAAAATTAAAAATAGAATGATTAGTTAGTAAAAACTATAAAGTGCTGACACATGAGGTACAGCACGAGCGGCACATGACACCATTGCGGAAATTTTCTCTGACGAGTTTTTCAAAAAATAAAACCATTCCTGCACCTCCGTAAAAAGATAAGTCACAATAACCTATATACCCTACTTTGTCAATAGGGAATATAGGTTATTTATTTAATTTTTTACTCGTAAAGATTCTTACTGAAATATCTGTCTCCACGATCCGGGAAAACAACTACGATATTTGCCTTCTGTTTTTTTTCTGCAAGTTCCAGTGCAAGTTTTTTTGCAGCAGAAAAAGCCGCACCGCTGGAACTACCGGCAAAAATTCCTTCACGACGGGCAAGAAATCTTGAACCGCCGAAGGCATCATCATCAGTAATTTTTATTACCTTATCAACAAGAGACATATCCATTGTTTCAGGAATAAAATCATTTCCAATTCCTTCTATATTATAATCCCCGTGTTCACCGCCACCCATTGTTGAACCTTCAGGATCAGCAAGAACCCCTTTTATCTCAGGATTACGTTCCTTCAAGTATCGGACAATTCCTGTATAAGTTCCGCCGCTTCCTGCTCCCGCAACAAGATAATCTATCTTACCGTCAAGGTCATTATAAATTTCAGGACCTGTCGTTTCATAATGTGCCAGAGGATTTGCCTGATTTAAAAACTGTTCGAGAGAAACTGCCCCCTCTATCTGAGAACGGATTTCTTCTGCTTTTTTTGCAGCTCCAAGCATTCCTTCCTCTCGAGGAGTATTAATAATCTGAGCTCCCAAAGCTTTCATCAAAGTCTGCTTCTCCTGACTGAATTTTGTAGGTACGACAAATATAACTTTGTAACCGTTTTTTAAGGCAGCAAAAGCAATTCCCAGTCCTGTATTGCCGGCAGTTCCTTCTACAATTGTTCCGCCTTTTTTAAGCAGTCCTTTTTTTTCTGCATCAGCAACCATATAGCGGCCGGTTCTGTCCTTAACACTTCCAGAAGGATTATACAGTTCCAGTTTTGCAAAAAGCTGAATACCTTCCGGAATGTCAGAATTGCTGAGTTTTACAAGAGGTGTATTTCCTACAAGAGCCTGCATCGAATCAAAATACTTCATTTTATTCCTCCGAAGAATTTATTGCCTGCTGAAGATCCTGAATAAGATCGTCTGCATTTTCAATTCCTACAGAAAGGCGGATAAGTCCGTCAGTTATACCGACTTTTTCACGAATCTCTCTCGGGATTGAAGCATGAGTCATACTTGCTGGATGACAAGCAAGACTTTCTACACCGCCAAGACTTTCTGCAAGAGCAATCAGGCCAAGGGAAGAAAAGAATTTTTTATAGTCATAGTTTTCTTTAAGTTCAAAAGAAATCATTGCACCGCCATTTTTTGCCTGACGCTTATTGATTTCATAACCCTGTGCAGTTTCAAGACCAGGATAGTAGACCTTTTTTACAGCGTCATTTTTTTCCAGCCAGCGAGCAATCTTCAAGGCATTCTCTGTATGACGGTCAAGACGAACTCCAAGAGTTTTAATTCCACGAATCAGAAGGAATGAATCGAAAGGTCCCAGAACACCCCCCGTTGCATTCTGAATAAATGCAAGACGGTCAGCAAGTTCTTTATCATGAACAACTGCAAGACCTGCAACAACATCACTGTGACCACCAAGATATTTCGTTGCACTGTGAACAACAATGTCGATGCCGCTTTCAATCGGACGCTGAAGATAAGGAGTCATAAAAGTATTATCTACTATGGATAAAATTCCATGACGCTTTGCAATATCTGCTATTCCCTTTAAATCAGTAATTGTTAAAAGAGGATTTGCAGGAGTCTCAACAAGAATTGCCTTTACATCAGATGAAATTTTCTTATCAAGTGCTTCAAGAGTAGTCGTATCTTCTATTGAATAAGTTATTCCGAAGTTCTTGAAAATTTTATCCAGAACCCTGAATGTTCCGCCGTAAACATTGCTTGAAATTATAATACGGTCTCCGGTCTTAAAAAGAGAAATTACTGCCGTAAGTGCTGCCATTCCTGAACCGAATGCAAAACCGTTAGTTCCCCCCTCAAGCTCTGCAATCAAAGCCTCAAGAGCTGCACGAGTAGGATTTCCTGTTCTGGAATATTCCCATCCTTTGTTCTGACCAATGCCCTGCTGTTCATAAGTAGAGGTCTGATAAATCGGAACATTAACAGCGCCTGTCGTCGCATCTCCATAAATACCACCATGAATCAAAGCCGATTCAATGTTTCTGTAGTTTTTTCCACTCATAATAAAAATCCTCCTGCTATATTTTTTCTGCCACTATAAAGTGAACATTTTCATATGCTTTTAAACCATCACTGCGATCCGAAAAATATTTCTCTTGAATTACAGTCGGTGTCTCATGCTTTACAATTCTCAAACCATGACGTTCAAGTGAAGCTTTTATTTCTCCAAAAGAAAAACCATGAAGCATCGGTTCTCCGAGTTTTTCAGTGATACGTGCAAGTTCCCCCACTCTTGAAAATTTTATTCCTTCAGAATTAAAAGTTGTCTCATCAGGAAAATCAAAAATAATCCTGCTCTTACTAACCGTCATCCCGGAAATTATCTTCAAAGTTTCCTCAAAAACCGGAAGCGTAAGATAATAAGACACCCCCAGAATTGCAGTAAACACCGGAGCATTAACATCAAAGCCCCCTTCCAGTAATTTTTCTTCAAGGGAATCTTTAGAAAAATCCATCGGGATAAACTTAAGGTTTGCAGGAATATTCCATTCCAGTTTTTTTATCCGCTCAAGTTTATACCGCTGTGAATCCGGATGATCTATTTCAAAAATCCTGATAGATTCATTTTCATTTCTGAAAGCAAAACTATCCATTCCGGCACCACAGATTACATACTGAATTTTTTGTCCTGAATTCTGCTGTGCGAATTTTTTTAATTCATTTTCTGCAAAACAAATTCTAGATAAAGGAATCGGAAGAATATACTTGTACAAAGACTGCCTGATGTTTTTGTGGCAGAACCACTTCCTTTCATCTTTTTTAGAAACATCAAAGTTATTCTCAATCAGCTGCCCTATTTCTTCATACTGGCTCTTTCCCATCAAATCAAAAGAAAGGTAATCATCAAAAATTTTTTCTCTGCTGAAGTTAGAATGAAAAGCCCTGGCAAACGAACAGAGTTTTGCAGTTATACTTTCCTGATGTTCTACCATAAATTCTTATCACCTCCAGATATTTAAAAATAAAAAAACCGGCTCACAATGAACCGGCGGAATACATGCATTTTCTAAAAAAAACGTCTAATGAATCTTCCGCCGCCTTAAACAACACGGACAACAACATGAGAAAACTGCATTGAGTAAAAGATAAGAAAAATAAATCATGCTCTTTAATTCCCTATAAATCCTATAGGGAATATAACTTATTATGATATTTATGTCAACACTTTGATAAAAAAAATTATGCAAGTTTAAGGTTTGATTTTCCGCGGTTTGTAATCATAATTGTGTCAGGACGCAGGGAACTTCGTTTTTCTGAATCAAATTCAAACGCCTTCGAACTTCCATTAAGGCGCCAGTAGACTTTTGGATTTTATGACAGAGCAAAAAAGTGATGCTCAAGTTTTGTATGAAGCCATCCTACTTTCCAGAGATTATATAAGAATTAAGCCAATTTTTTTTTCATCTTTATCCAGTTTTCCAGAAGCAATATTAAGTCCAAATTCAATTAAATCACTTTGCAAGTGCCTTGTACGCTTCAATATTTTGATTAATTAGAGAGTCTGAAACAGGAAAAAACTGCTTTTCGTCATCCAAAACAGTAATAATTTTTCCATTGTAATTTTCAAGAGTATAATAATCTGTTAAAACTGTATTTCCCTGAATTATTCCTGTAGTTGCGTACATTTTTCTTGCCATCTGAAAAAAGTATACTACAATACTACAAATTTATCGTCATGTATTATTTAACCAAGAGGTATTATTCAGCATGAGCGGTTGTTGAACTGTCCGTTGCTTGATTTTTTTCCTCTAACCCTTCGTTAAATCGGTCTTTCAAACTACTACGAGCCTGATGATTTTGACCGTCTTGTAAAAGCCAAAAGCATTATGCCTGCCCTTTTGCAGAATGAACCCCACCCCTATCATCAGGGTGGAAAAATAAAAGCCCACATTGCAAAGTACGGCACTGTTATGGACAGCTGGTTCCCACTCGGTGGTCGCGGCTTTACTCAGGAACTTTTCAACGACCCAACAATCAGCGCAATCGCAAAGGCCCCTGAAAAATCTTCTGCTCAAATCATTAACCGCTGGAACCTGCAGGCAGGTAATATTGCAATCCCGGTAAGTTCCAACGAAAAGCACATCATCGAAGATGCAAGCGTCTAGGATTTTTCTTTGACCGATGACGAGATGAGGCGGATGGCTGCAATAAAAAAGGACAGAAGAAATGCGAATTACTAAAAGTTGACTCTGGGCGTTCCCCCGCTTACGCGGGTCCGGGGTTCCGCCTTTCGGCTCCATTCCTTCGGGACGCCCGCCCTTGGCGGTCGTCCCTACAATCCCTAACGCTTTGTCTTGTAACAGTTTGAGTTGTTCGGAATTTCCGAACAGTTTAATCTTTTGTTAGACGTTCTTTTCTTCTAAAAGAGAATTTTTAACTTCTCTAATAAAACTATCAACATCTACAAAATCTATATTTTCCAATGAAGAATCATATTCTGCTTTAGACACTCCAGAAGGAGTTTGCTCTGCAAATTTAGGAATGTCTTTTGCGCTAAAAATATGCATATGTTCATCTGTATAAATTTGATTATATTTAAGTTCCTTTAATCGTTCAATATTAGTATTTTTTTCTATATATTTCAGTCTCATCGAAAGTTCTTTGTAATTTGATAATATTGATTTACAATTTTTTATCAAATCATATAGTGACAAACCTTTGTCATCATACCGAAACAGATAAGATAAAACATAAATATCATAATAAGTTGAATTTATCTGTTCATGTAAAAAATGATGTATACGGTTTTCTTTTGTAGTTGCCTTTATTTCTAGCTTGAGTTTTTCAGAAAAGGAAAAATCAAATTTCATTCTATCATGACTTTGCCAAAATTGTTCGATTTTTAATGAATCGTGAAATTTATATATAGTATATAGTTCTGCGTAAAATCCAGTAAGTTCGTTATCTGATAATTCTTTTTCATTAGAAAAGAAATTCTGAAGAGTATTAAAAGTTTCAATAATATAGTTATCTGAATAATTATCACTAATGAAAAGTTTTGCAACCTCTAAAAAAATTTCTTTATCCTTTTTATTATGTAATAAGCACTTTAATATATGCACATTTTCTTGTGTGCCAGAACTAAAAGTTACTTTTGCATTACATTCCAGTGATAAGGCTTTAGTTTTTATGTTGTAAGGTCGTCCACTTTGAATATTTGATTTTATAACAATTACAACAGCTCTGTCTTTATCAATTCCGACATAAAAGTTCTTGAAAAATTCTTTTATTTTATAGTCAGTTACATTTGAGAGTGACTCGAAGTTTTCCTTAAAAAAATCTACTAGTTCCATTTTAAGCTTCCTTCTGAACAACAAGACCCGTCAATTTTGAGATAATCTCATTAGGTAAATAAATCGCAAGTGTAGGACTTACAAATCCAGTTTCTTTGTCTTCAATCATGTGAATTTGCAATTGCATTGTATTTGAACGATTAAAATGCGTGTCGTCACCTTCATAATTTGCTGGCTTTGACAAATCTTTAGGGTTCCTACCAACAAAATAATTTGAAATTATCTTTGTTTCTTTGTTTACTGGGTGTCTTGAAGTTTTTCCATCTCGCATCCAAATGACATCAATATTTGGAGAAAGATTTTTATCTTTTAATAGTTGATAAAGTTTTGCTAGTATCCCTTTATTTAGCTTAGATGTCTCTGGGAACATAAATTTTTCCAATAATTCCGAATAGACAGAAAAATAGTCAGCATCTCTAAGAATTATAAATGGAGCTCCAGAGTGTTGTAAAATAGTTTGTAATCTCGATTTATTATTTTCCCTAAACTGATTAAGAATATTTTTATTGCTTCTAGCATAATCTTCATCATCTTGGAAAATTCTCTGCTTATTCCAACTGTAAAAGGTGTAAGATTCAACTTCTGCGACAGAACTTCTCGTCGGTTTTAATGAATCACTTAACGAAAAAATTCTAGGCATATTTTTAAACTCAATACCTTGTGAATTAGTCATTTCAATTGTTTGCCATAAATCTTCTTCGTGATCTCTAATTTCCATAAACTCATTTAATATTTTTGAAACTGCAAATATTCTACATAAATCAAGATATTTCGTTTTATAGCCAAACCATCGGGCACGTTGTTGGACAGTATCTACATTAGAGGCATTTTTAGCCGTTCTTGTTATGTAAGTTACACATAGACCTTTTATTGTCAGTCCACGACCTAACATAGTACCACCAACATAAATGTTATATTCGTAAAAATCATCCTCACCATTCAAGGTATTATCACCATTAATTTTGTGCACATGACTGTTATTTATGGCAAAAATTATTTCATCCTCAATTTCCTCAAAGGTCGGAAAATCTCTGACATTTCCTTTTGCATATTCAGAATGAGCCTCTTTCATAATTTCACAAACAGATGTGTATGAAACATCTTTCTTATCACTTGTTTTTAAAACCCATTCTTTAATCAATTCTTGAACTTTCTTATATTCCAATTCATGGTCTTTCTTGAATTGACTTATATGGATTAGCATTGAAAGTTTGTCTTTTCTATGTGTTCTGTGGCTTTGTATGGCACATGCAACAAAAAACATTGCCAAAGATTTTTTGAGCGATGCGGGGATACCGACCTCAATCAAAGGTTCCTCATTTTCTGGAATTATAATTGTATATTTATCATCAGAATGAAAAACATCAAGTCCACAATATCCGTTTCCTGGTGGTACAAGAACACCAAAATCTGGTGAAAGCTCATCGATTTTGCTAATCAACAGATTTGCTTGCGGTGTTGCAGTCACAGAAACATAACAGTGCCTTTGTAGTGTATTTTTGAAATTCAAAATTGCCGAATAAGTCGAACTTTCTTTTTTTTGCTTTACTTTTGTATTTAATGAATATTCATCCCCTTCATCATCAATTATCAAAACAGGTCTTTCATTCAATGTGTTGTTCGTAAAAATCTGCATTATAGTGTTTATCTGTTTTACGCTTTTTAATCCAACTATAATGACTTTCTTTTCTCTGCGAAGGAAACCTCTTATATTTTCTTCATTCAAATGGTCAGCATTTTCGTTTGAGTTAAGAACAAAAACATTATCTTTTACATCGTGAAAATATTCTTTTATTCTATCAGAATTTTGTTTTAACAACGGCTTTTTTGTACCACCAAGAACAATTGCAATATCATAACCATTATCAAAAGCTAATGAAATCAACGAAATAAAATTAGAGGTTTTACCGCTCTGAACTTTACCAATTACAATACCGGTTTCTTGCTGTATAGAAGTATTTTTGGGATTAGGACAGTAACTTAGAGTTTTTGCAGCATTAGAATAAATAGTTGAAATACCATCGTCAGGGATTCCACTCAACGACAAGAACTTCTTTATATGTTCTGAATAAAATCCATCTAGTTCAATATTCCAAGAGTTAGGATTTTTATTTACATATTTCATTTCAATTATGTTTGCTCCCATAATTTCAGCTCCTAATCACTGCTTTTAGAGTTTCATTCATTTTTTCACGAATATCCCATGGTTCAATTTTCTTGTCATTTGAAGATGTATAAGTTGCTTCAATTTCAGAAAGGACTAATGCAAAAACAAATTTTTTCATCGAATCAAATATTTCTTGATTTTCAAAATAATGCTTAAAAAATGGATGTGCGATATTCCAGTCTACATCAAACTCAAGTGCATCTTTATTATCTTTTTGTGGAGATACAACAAGCCACTTACTTTCAGAATCATCTTTTTTTATTGAATAATTAAGGATATATTTTCGTCCTGATATATCAAAAGAAATTTTTGTGTTTTCATTTCCGATAATAGGAATTTCTTCTATATCTGGGAAAAGAGAATTATCTTTCGATTCAGAGGCAAAACTAATTTGGGTTCTTTCTTCTGCTTGTGAAGAATCATTTTCTACAGGATTTACATTGACATTTTGGATTACCCCTGCATTCGAAAAATCGCTAAGGGTCTTATTGTCAATTCCAATGTTTACTGGATTTCCCTGATTTTTTTTGTTTGTATTATTATATTCACTTGCTTTTCTTTTATAATCTTTTGTAACTTCAACAAGTTTATTTATGAGACTTTCTTCAAGCCCATTATTATACCAATCAAATGAATCTTTCGTTTGTGTAACTGGAAAATTATCAAGATTTAACTCTCCGAAAAGTCTTTGATATACATAGGTATTTGAACTACTAAAAACATCTTTTGGGCGATAACAATTTTCATATCCACCAATAATTACCCGGCCTCGTCGTAAGAGTGTAAAGCCAGCTCCATAAGTGCTTCCAGTTTCGAGAAGTGCCATAAACCCTGTTACATGATATTTTTGTTTTCGCTCATCAAAAATGTCAAAATCTAAAGGTTCTTTCCATTCTTTAAAATTTCCACCAGGTAATGCTTCCTTATAAATTTCCGGAGTTTCATATGTTAAATACTCATCATTATATGAAATCTTTATTTTCTCAGATTGCAGATCTCGCCTATATATACCTCTCAGTTGGTCTTTTGTTTTCTGAATTTGACGACCTGCAAGACTTCTGTTTAAATTCCATATATGTATTGTCGTTCCATGTTCATGTAAATCACATTCTGTTTCGGTAAATTCAATTTCTTCATCCTTTGTTTTGCTTAATGATTCCACATCGACTTGTGCAAAAAACTTTTTACCTGAATTTAATTCTACTGTTTCAACACTCCAATTATTACCAAACCAGCAAGCAGAAGTTTTCAATCCCATTCCAAATTCAGAACGAGTTGCAATTTGAGGTTTACTATCCAATATGATGGCTCTTTGAAAGTCCTTAAAATTCATTCCAAAAGCATTGTCACATATTGTCAGTTCATAATTACCATAGGAATCCTTTTTATATTGGATTTCAATTCTTAAATTTTTCCAGTCTTTTGTTCTTTCAAGTTCTTCTACATGGTCATAATAACTCTGAGTTGCATTATCTACAAATTCCGCAATTGCAGTCCAAGGCTCATAGCGAATATTTTTGTATGTAGCATAAACTCCAGTAGTTGGGCGGATATTTATTTTTTTTGCCATTATTTTATCTCCAAAAGATTTTCTGCAATTCGTCTTACGACCTCAACATTCACTGCATTTCCGAAAGCCTTGAACGCCTCGGAAATTGTATTCGGTACATTTTTAAGTTCTTCCATGCCTTGTAATTTTGCGGCTTCTTTTTTTGTCATATATCGTCCTTGCTTTCCATCTGGTGTTATTATCCAAGGGAAAATAGGAATTTGAGTTGTTGTAAGAACAAGTGCTGGTGAGTATGTTGGAAGTTTTACACGAATTCCAGAAGGCCTAAACTGTATTATTTTGTCATCAAGAATTGGTTTTGCATTTTTATCAATTCCACAGTTCCACTCAAACTTTTGGTGACTGTTTTCAAAGCCTGGTTTTTGAATCTTTGGAAGCCATGTATCTAATATATCTTTGTGTGCCGTATAAAATTCCCTGTTCCATTTTATAAAGTTCTTTTTCCAAACAGGAAATTCTTCATTAGGCTTCATAACAGTTTGGGCATATATGGGAAGTTGCAAACGCATATCATCAGCAGAATTACCTTGCAGGACAACACCAAATTTTCCGCGTCTTTCTTCAAGAGTTTTTCTTTTCTGGCGACAAGGCGGAGTTTTTTCATATTCATAATCAGCCCCCCATTCCATAGCCCAAATTGGAAAAGAAGGAATTGCTATTTTCTTTTGGGTAAGCAAATCAAGAAAGTCTTTCCAAGCCTTTAAATGCATTCGCGTCTGATCACGCAATGACAGATACTCGCTATCGCTTTCATCAATTATAGTTTTTATATTACATGCGATTTTTTCTTCATGAGGTGGAAAATTGAAATCTTTTAATCCACCCTTTGCATTTAAACGACCAACTATATAAATGCGCTTACGATGCTGTGGAATGCCAAAATTGTGCGGAGAAATAATATCGCATTTGACATCATACAATGTTTCCAGATTTGTCCGTATAACTTCCCAAGTATTTCCATTGTCATGGGTCTGAAGATTTTGAACATTTTCAAGTAAGATATATTCAGGTGTTTTTTTCCTTAATATATCCATAATTTTCCAAAAGAGATTGCCCCTATCCTTTTCATCCTTGAAGCCCTGTTGTTTTCCAGCTTTAGAAAATGGCTGACAAGGAAAGCCTGCACAAAGCATATCAAACTTTTTTGGAATATCTTTATCAATATCGACTTTGTTTATATCCCCAAAGCAGTCAATACCATAGTTTTCTTTGTAAAGAATTCTCAAATCTTCCTTTAATTCGCTTGCAAAAACACACTGACCACCAAGTTTTTTCATGGCAAGATGAAAACCTCCGAGTCCTGCAAATAAGTCTATGAATGTAAAAGATGTTTTCCGTACTGAATGAAACTTTTGAGGTGTTGCGGGGGAGTCCTCCGTAGAAGGGGTAGCCGATTCTTTAGATGAGGCGCAGGGGGAGACTTCCTCCTCCCTGCTTGTATCCTTTAAACCGACGTTTAAAATGCCGTTTTATTCTTTGCTCTTTGTGCTATTTTTGATTATTTTTAAACTATGACGTACGGATATATTCGTGTGAGCACAAACAGGCAGACTGTGGAAAACCAGCGGTTTGAGATTCTAGAGTTCTGCAAAAAACAGGGAATTGCTGTTGATTCTTGGATTGAAGAGACAATCAGCGGGACTGTTGAGCCGAAAAAGCGGGAACTTGGGAAACTGCTTGAGGGCATAAAAAAGGACGATCTTATAATCTGCTCGGAACTTTCACGGCTGGGGCGAAGTCTTTTTATGATTATGTCAGTGCTGAATATCCTGATGGAAAAAGGGGCGCGGGTCTGGACAATCAAGGACAACTACCGTCTGGGCGACGACATTCAGAGCAAGGTCCTGGCCTTTGCATTCGGCCTCAGCGCAGAAATCGAGCGTAACCTCATAAGCCAGCGCACAAAAGAAGCCCTAGCGCTCAGAAAAAACGAAGGGGTAAAACTCGGTCGGCCTCTTGGATCTACAAGCATAAAAAGCAAGCTTGATGGGGCGGAACTTGCGGTGAGCGTGATGATTCTTGCCGGAACAAGCGTAAATCAGATGGCGAAACTCTACGGAACGCACCGGAAAACTGTAAAGCTTTTTATCAGTAAAAAATCCCTTGACTCACAGGGCAACCTGCACAAAGTGCAGAAGATGATTGCCGGATAAAAACAGATCATATTATGGAAGAAAAATGAAGAGTATATTATAATAGAATACGAGGTCTTATAATGCAGGAAGCAAATCCAAAAGACAAAATTGAATATACCGTTGCTCTCGTAAGCGACTTTGCCAAAAAATATTCTCTTTCTACCACACAGGCATTCAACTACCTTGACCGCTTTAACGCCATAGATTTTGTAAATCAGCATTATAACATTGCACACACGCTTTCTTTTTCAGAGATTGTCGATGATCTTGCGCTCTATTGCAAAAATCACGGAGGAAATCTCTGATGGTTTTGTATCATGGTTCAACTGTAGAAATAAAAGAAATTGATCTGGCTCTTTCCAAGCCTAATAAAGATTTTGGCCGAGGTTTTTATCTTTCTAATAATTATGAACAGGCTTATGAAATGGCAACTTACAAATCTGGCCTTTTTGGAACAGAGCCTTATGTTACAAAATTTGAGTTCGATGAAAATCTCTTAAAAAACGACAATCTGAAAGTTCTGTCGTTTTCTGAATACTCAAAAGAATGGGCAGATTTTGTCTTCAAAAACCGCAATCAGGAGAATCAGGATTTTTTCCACGACTACGACATCGTAATCGGTCCCATAGCAAATGACAGAGTTGGCGCACAAATCCGCCGCTTTGTTGAAGGTGACATTACTTTTGACACCTTCCTTGAAAGATTGAAATACATGAGGGGCGTTACTTTTCAATATTTTTTCGGCACCCAAAAAGCGGTTCAAACGCTTGTAAACAAAGGACTCTGTCATGAATGATGTTGAGTATCAGATTGAATGTACCACGCGCGACCTAGCCACATATCTTGTAAGGGATTTTTCTTTTACCGTGGAGCAAGCCTTGAGAGCCGTGTACAACTCAGAACTCTACCAGAAGCTCTGTGATCCAAAGACAGGACTTTATTTTCAAAGCCCGCTTTATGTGTACGACTACCTCAAAACTGAAATTAAGACAGGGAATTTGCAGTAAACGCAAACGTAACCCATAGCCGGAGATAAAGACAGAAATCCAAAAATATGCTATTATAAATTAGGAAGGAGGTGCATTATGACTTATGGAAAACCTGTTTCATGGCGAGATTTCCCTGATTCACCAGGTAAAAGAATTCTTGAAGAAATATTGACAACACCTCGCCCTGATTTTACGCAACTTGATAAAGATGTTGCTGCCTACGAAAAGAAAAGAGCAGACGAACGCAAAGCAAGGCTGCAAGAGAAAAATCAAAAATGAATTATTTTCCGATAAAAACAGAAACTTTTTATTATCAGCATCTATTTGATTCCGAGGATAATATTCAGGCAGTCAGTAATTTTTCAGTATCACAAGCGTCAGGTAAGGGGCTGGAAGAATATCTGAAACTTTTGGCTGCCCCAGAAGAAGATGATAACATTGCTAGAACATATCTCGTAAAAGATAATGAAACGCACGAAATTGCTTCATACTTTACATTGAAGTCAGGCTTGTTTACGCTTGAACTGACAGAAAACTCTTTCTACACAATACCTTCCATTGAGTTATCAAACTTTGCGGTAAATTCATTATACCGCAGACAGCATCCTGAAATTTCTGAAATCGGAAAAACAACTTTCAGAGAATTTATTCTTCCCTTAACTCGTTTTATACAGACCTTCTTGGGTGCAAAAGCATTGTATATTTATGCTCTTCCCGAAGATAAACTTATTGGCCACTATGAGGAAATGGGCTTTTCCCGCCTTTCTAAGGAAAAGGAAAAATATGTCCATTCACATGTAAAACCAAAATACGATGCTGGATGCATCTTCATGTATCAAATTTTATAAATAAAGTGCCATTCTTTGACATCACAACTATATTATGATGAGAATTATGAGTAAAGATATGAACAAGAAAGAAAGCATCACCAAAAACGTCGGTTTTTTCTATCACACTTTCAACGCATAAGCAGAGAGCACAATAATGGAATCAATAAAAAGTGAACGCTTACTTAACAGCCTCAGGCGGGGATTTATATCAAGTAAAATTGTTTCTGACAACTACCTTATGCCTTCCCTGCTTGTAAATGACCAGCAGAAAGACAAAAGAATTCTTTCGGCTCTAACAGAAGAACTTTCAACATGCGAGACTTTTGATTTTTCCGTTGCTTTTATAAATGACACGGGGCTTGCTTCAATTCTTGAAAAACTTGAATATCTGGAAAAGCACAATATCAAGGGACGGATTCTTACTACAAATTACTTAAATTTTACTTCTCCGGGTGCACTTTCTAAATTATTAGAGTTTTCAAATATTGAAGTCCGCGTATACACACAAGGTGGGTTTCATCCAAAAGGCTATATCTTCAAGCAAAGTAATTATTATTCTGTAATTATCGGAAGCGCAAATTTAACAGCCAGTGCCTTAAGTCAGAATCAGGAATGGAGCTTAAAATTTCTTTCGCTGACAGACGGACAGATTGTTTTTTCTGTAAGAGAAGAATTTGAACGCATCTGGAATAATGCAACCCTGGTAACTGAAGAATGGATATCTGGCTATAAAAAAATATATATTCAGAATCGTTTTTCAATCAAACCTGTAAAAACAGCTGATAAAGAATTTGAAGCAGAATATCAGTTTCAAAATCCAGAAGAATTAAATGATTCGAAAGATGATGAAGAGATTGTTCCCAATTCCATGCAGGAAGAAGCTATGGTTTCCCTCGCACAATTACGTGAAAAAGGAGAGCGCAGAGCTTTACTGATTGCTGCCACAGGAACTGGTAAAACCTATCTTTCTATATTTGATGTAAAACAAGTTAAGCCAAAACGTGTTTTATATGTGGCTCATCGTGATATGATTCTTAACAAAAGCGAGCAGAGTTTTAAAACTCTTATGGGAAATATCAATACAGGATTTCTAAATGGTAATCAGAAAGATTTAAATGCGGATTATTTGTTTGCATCTGTTTTTACTCTTGCAAAAGATGAAATCTTATTTCAGTTCAAAAAGGACCACTTTGATTATATCATTATTGACGAAGTTCACCATGCAGGTGCTTCAAGTTACAAAAAGATAATTGATTACTTTACACCCAATTTTTTACTCGGACTTACAGCAACTCCAGAACGAACTGATGGATTTGATATATTCTCTCTTTTTAACAACAATATTCCCTATGAAATCCGTTTACAAAAAGCCCTGGAAGAAAATCTCCTCTGCCCTTTTCATTACTACGGATTAAGTGATTTGACTATAAATGGAGAATTAATTGATGATAAAAGTGATTTTTCAAAACTTGTAAGTTCAGAAAGAATACATCACATTGAACACGCAATTAAACGCTATAAATCCAATGACATTCCGGTAAAAGGTCTGATTTTCTGCAGCCGAATTGAAGAAGCTAATGAACTTTCACGTGCACTAAATAACGACGGATTTTTTACAACCTGTTTGACTGGTGCTAATTCTGATTCAGAAAGAGAAAAAACAATTCAACGCTTAGAAAATGATGATGATCCGCTTCAGTATATTATCAGTGTAGATATCTTTAATGAGGGCGTTGATATTCCCTGCGTAAATCAAGTTGTAATGCTCCGCCCTACTCAGTCTGCAATTATTTTTGTCCAGCAGCTTGGACGTGGGTTACGAAAAGACAAATCCAAAAGCTATGTAAGTGTTATAGATTTTATTGGAAATTACGAAAACAACTTTTTTATTCCAATTACACTTTTTGGCGATAATTCTTATAACAAAGACAATTTGCGCAGAGCTCTTTCTGCCGGTTCCAGCTGCATTCCGGGGACTTCTACAATTCAAATAAATGAAATTGCAAAACAAAAAATCTTTGATTCTATAAGTCAGACTTCCTTTAAGCAATTAAAGCTTTTAAAAGAAGAATACAATAAACTAAAACTACGCCTGGCAAAAGTTCCCGCCATGATGGATTTTGTTACTAATGGTTTTATTGACCCGCTTTTATTTATTGATTATTCAGGAAGCTACTTTGAGTTTAAATCAAAACTAAAAGAGAATTCTTTTGAACTGAATGAAAAAGAAAGAAAATCCCTTCAATTTGTTTCCAATGAATTTGCTCATGGAATCAGAGTTCATGAACTGTTAATTTTAAATCGATTGTTAAACAAAAAAGAAATTTCTCTTGAAAATTTTAAGTCCGAACTAGAAAATTATTGTATAAAATTCAACTTAAAAGACATCAAAGGAATGACAAGAAATCTTTCTCTTGATTTTTACCGGGACAGTGACAGAAACAAATATGGTGAAATTTCTTATGTTATTTTTGATGAAGAAAAAGAGCTTTTAAGCAGAACTAAGCAATTTGAATCATTACTTAATAATCAAAACTATAAAACTGAACTTGAAGACTGCATACAGTATGGTCTTACTAAAGCAAAACTGAAGCAGAATGAACATTTTGAAAATCACAACCTTGTTTTATACCGTAAATACTCAAGAAAAGATGTTTTCAAAATCTTAAATTGGGCAAAAGATGAGAATCCTCAAAATGTGGGTGGTTATATGACAAAAAAAACTGATGATGAATTCCATTGCCCGGTTTTTGTCACTTATGAAAAGTCAGATGAAATTTCTGATTCAATAAAGTATAAGGATTTCTTTATTGATAATACCCGCTTCAACTGGATGAGCAAAAGTAAACGCTCTTTAACTTCGCCAGATGTTTCAAGTATACTGAATCAGGCAGACAATCATATTCAAATCATGCTTTTTGTAAAAAAAGATGATAACGAAGGCACAGATTTTTACTACATGGGAAATATGAAAACTGTAAAAGAATCTGCCGAACAAACGCAAATGGAATCAGGAGAATCTGTTGTAAACATTCAGTTTGACATGGAAACTCCTGTTACACAAAATATGTATAATTATCTGGAAGGACTCTCAGCATGAAAACCATAAACGTAGTAGCTGCCGTAATAATCCGCACAGACAGCGACAACACAAAACAAGTTTTTGCCACCCAGCGCGGTTACGGCGAATATAAAGACTGGTGGGAATTTCCAGGCGGAAAAATCGAAGAAGGTGAAAGCCCAGAGACTGCCCTTGCACGAGAAATAAAAGAAGAGCTTGCCACAGAAATCAGCGTGGGCAATTACATCGATACAATCGAATACGACTACCCTGCTTTTCATCTTTCTATGCGCTGCTATGAGTGCAGTGTCATAAGCGGAAAGCTGGAACTTCTGGAGCACGAAAACGCCACATGGCTTGCAGCTGAATCTTTACGCTCCGTAAACTGGCTGCCGGCAGACATTGCGATTTTAGAAAAAGTAGAAAAACTTCTATAAAAACAGGATTCTCCTTGCCCGCTTTTATGATTCACCGTATTTCGCCAGCTCACAACCAGTAACGACTTTTTATCTCATTCCCTGAAGGCGTTCACGCAGAACATAAAGTTTATCCTTAAGCTGCCTTACCTGCTCCAGACTGGACATGATTTTATGTGCCATATATGCATCTACCAGAAAGCCATCAAACATAAAATCTGCAAAAGTCACAAAGCCGTTCATCTGCATTCTGTAATCTGCCGGAATATTAATGTTCCCAAGCTGAGCAGCCAGAGTATGCAAAAGTGAATCAATTTCCCTCATGGAGTCACTTGCCTTTCCAAGTTTATAATGTTTTATAAGGTCAGAAAAAAATCCGCCGCCTAAAACATCAAAAAAACTCCAGTTACGGGCACTCTTAAACTGAGACTCAGCAGTTTCTACCAGTGGAATAAGAGTGTTTACGGTGCCAAGTGCTGCATTAACCTGAGAAACTTCCATTAAATAACCTCCGGTTTTTATTTTCTAATTTCAACAATACAATCTGCATCAGCTGCAAGATGTTCATCCCGAATAATTTCTCCAATTTCATCAGCAATGATTTTTCCGGAAAGAGGATTCTTTACACTGTCTATGCGTCCGTTTATAACAGCATTTACAGTAGAGTTTTCAAAAGAAAGGTCACAATTCTCCATGACACAATTTTCAAGAACAAGATTCTTACAGTAACAGAAAGGCTGAGTTCCGATTATGCGGCAGTTAACGAATTTTAAGTTTTCAGAATACCATGCAAGATACTCACCTTTTATTACAGAATCTCTGATGGTCATGTTCTTTGAATGCCAGAAGGCATCTTTTGTATCAAACTCACAGTCAGAAATTTCAATGTTCTCATCATACTGAAATGAATACTTGCCTTTCATTTTAAGACGCTGAATTTTTGCATTTTTTACTTCAAAAAAAGGATATTCTGAACCTTCGATTTCAACATCTTCTATATTAAGATCCTTTACCTTCCATATAAATTCCGGGGAATTAACCGTACTGTTTTTTAAAGTAATTCCCTCACATTCCCTAAGAGCTTTTATTCCATTTAAGCGGCAGTTTTCTATCAGAATATTTTTGTCATACCATAAGGCAGCCCTGCATTTATCAGTAAGTTCACAACCCGTTATTTTTCCGTCAGTAACATGCCAGAAAGGATATCTTAAATTCATAAAACAGTCAGAAACTTCTATTCTTTTTGATTCTTTAAGGGCAGATTCTCCGTCAGCAGGTCCGTCAAAGCGGCAATTCTTTACCTGTGCGTCTGTAACCCCATAAAGAGCCCTTTCTTCATCATAAGTATTGTTTTCGTAAACCATAAAAACTCCGTATAAAATGCTTTTAACGATATCGTACCTAAAACAATATACTTAATTTTTTTCAAATTGTATACAATTTATTTTATTTTTTTACATTTTCACAAAAAAACCGCAAACCCCCGATTATACTCAGAGATTTACGGTTTTACTTTCAATTACCTTAAATCAGGCAATTCCTTAGTAATTTTCTGCATTGATTTCAAAATAACTCTTTGGATGTGCACATACAGGACAAACTTCCGGAGCTTTTGTTCCTACAACGATGTGTCCGCAGTTACGGCATTCCCATACCTTAACTTCGCTCTTTTCAAATACCTGCTGCATTTCTACATTCTTAAGAAGTGCACGGTAACGCTCTTCATGATGTTTTTCAATTGCAGCTACAGCACGGAATTTTGCAGCAAGAGCTTTAAATCCTTCAGCTTCTGCAGTCTTTGCAAAGTCTTCGTACATGTCAGTCCATTCAAAGTTTTCACCATCAGCAGCAGCCTTAAGGTTTTCTGCAGTTGTTCCGATTCCGTCAAGTTCCTTAAACCACATTTTTGCATGTTCTTTTTCGTTATCTGCAGTCTTAAGGAATAATGCAGCAATCTGTTCAAAACCTTCTTTTTTTGCCTTTGATGCAAAATAAGTATACTTATTGCGAGCCTGGCTTTCTCCTGCAAATGCTGCAAGCAAATTCTTTTCTGTCTGTGTACCTTCGTACTTTCCCATTTTTTTCTCCTTACACAAGTTTTTAATTAAATTGAATATGATTTAATTTTATCAAACCATAATTCAAATTACAACACATTTTACCTTCTATTTTGAAGACCACAAACCATGAAGATTACAATAAGCATATGCTCCATGAACCTGATTTCCGTCAACAACAGAGAATGAAGCTTTCGGAGGTTGTCCAGGAGACAGTTTCTTAATATGAACGCCCTGTTCGCTCTGAAGGGCAATCCATTCAATAAAGTGCTTTTCTTCCATAGGATGTTCAACTGAACCAACCGTAACTTCTACAAGACGGTCCTTTGTCGTAATTACAGGAACATGTTTTTCTACAGCAGCATCTGTAGTTCCTGCATGAAGCTCAACCATTGCTTCTCCGCAGCACATTGTAGGACATGATGACTCAACAAGAAGAGCCATAACTTTTCCGCACTTAGTGCACTTAAAGAATTTCATCTCCATAATTCATTCTCCTTACAAAATCTTACACAATTCAACCGATTATAACATACTAAAATCAGTTCGCCATAGCTATTTTTTTTCGGAAATATCCTTTATGACTTCACCGGCAATAATCAGACCGCACACAGACGGAACAAATGCATTGCTTCCCGGAGCTATTCCATTTCCCTTCATTTCTGCATCAGGACCAGGCTGAATTTTTAAAGCCGGCTCTGTAGAAAAAACACATTTTACCTGCTTTATTCCGCGTTTCTTTAATTCTCCCCTTACGGCACGGGCTAAAGGACACACAGAAGTTTTATAAATATCTGCAACTTTAAATTGAAGAGGATCAATTTTGTTTCCTGCACCCATAGAACTTATTACAGGAACACCGGCTTCCTTTGCTTTAAGAATCAGTTCCACCTTACCTTTAACAGTATCAATGCAGTCAACTACATAATCATAAGACGTAAAATCAAACTCTCCTGAAGTTTCCGGAGTAAAAAAAGTTCTGAAAGTCTTTACATTGCACTCAGGATTTATATCTTTTATCCGTTCAGCTGCAACATCAACCTTATACTTTCCCAAAGTTGAATGAAGGGCATAAAGCTGACGGTTCAGATTTGTAAGAGAAAACTCATCATTATCTACAAGATCAATAGACCCGATACCGGAGCGGACCAAAGCTTCAACGGCATAGCTTCCGACTCCCCCTACCCCAAAAACAATGACATGACTTTCAGAAAGTTTTTTCATACTTTCATCACCAAAAATGAGTCTTGTCCTCGAAAACTGATCCGGCATTCTATTCAATATCCTTTACAAACAGGAAGCAGACCTGATTATCCTGAGAATATTCTTTTGCAGGAACAATCTCCATCATGGCACGTTTATAGCTTCCGTTAATTTTTCTTCTATAATAGTGGCAGTATATAGTATTTTTACTTTTGAAATATGATTTTAAATAATCAGGCTTTGTCCGTGCAAGATATTCTTCCGCATCATCAGGATGAACGTCACCAACTTCTACACAACGATCAAACTTCCTAAAAAATCCTTCATGACTTCCAGATATCTCAGAATCTTCAGAAGTTTTACTTATTACAGAGTAAGTATCATCCGTCATATTGATTTTATATATACTTATGTATGAATCCCGCAAAACATCAAAAGCATCCTGTAAGCCGCGCCTGTCAGTGCCGCTTTTTGAATAATAATCAGCTTTTGCCTTATACATTCTTTCATCAGCAACCTGAAGAAGCTGATTGAACATAAACTCCGGATATTCCGACTGGCGGACATAACCGCAGGAAACTGTAACTTTTATTCCCTTCTCAATTTTCTTTTCAAAAAGCCTTTCTTCAAAATCTTTTTTTATATCATCAAAAAAATCATTCGGTGAAAAAATAACTGCACAGAATTCATCTCCGCCAATTCTATATAAATGTCCGTACGAACCAAAACTGTCTTTCATGCAGTCAGCAGCAGCTTTAATATATTTATCTCCATCTTCATGCCCATAAGTATCATTTACCTGCTTAAGACCGTTAAGGTCCATCATTATAACGGCAAGGCCCATCTTATTACGCAGATACTCATTATATTCCTCAGCATCTTCCACAAAGGCATGCCGGTTTAAAAATCTGGTAAGTTCGTCCGTATTAGACTGAAGAATAAGGGCACGTTCCTTTTCTTTTTCTTCCTGAATTTTCTGTGTGGTAAAAAGAACTTTTACAGGTTCGCCTGCTGCATTTTTTTCTACAAGAATAAATGCAGCTCTAAGCCAGCCGCTATGCTTTGAAACCATATCATGAGATATATAGTTCTTACCCCTCATTCGCCTTGGAAGAGTTTTTAGGTCTGTAAATTCAAGAACGCCCGGAAGCGAATCTTCTGCTATGGTATGACACATAACCTCTTTCATCTGAACAGAAGCATTGTCATTATATTTTACAAACCTGCGGATATATTCATTGGAACTGTACTCAATTACAAAATCATCTTCAAGATCAACCAGATGCATTGAATTATAAACAGCCGAAATTGAACCAAGAATAGAAAAATCCTTAGCCTGTTCATCATGAATACGGGCAATTTCACCTTTATCCACTACTTCAAGCTCAATATTAACCATGGAAGCAAAAAAGTGTTCAGGCTTACCTTCTGCAGAAAAGGTTGTAGTTCCTGCAATACGGAACCAGCGTACGGAACCATTTTTCATAAATGCACGGAATTTAAAATCAACAACGGAATTTCTTTTCTTAAAACTGGATTTTAATTCACGAATAAACGGAAGACGGTCTTCTATATATATGCAATGCAAAAAAGTCCTTACTTCATTACTGAACTCTTCTTCATTGGAATAACCGAGAAGTTTTCTGAATGCAGCACTCCAGAGACAGCGGGCAACTTTTCCGTCTGAAGTTAAATCGATACTGAAAATTCCGCCGCCAAGAGTTTCATATATAACCCTGAATACAGAAGCTTCTATATTATCAACCCTTCGCTTAACAGGACGGAACGCAAGAACGAAACTATTCTCATCATAAAGCTGAGCAGTTGCTTCCAGATCTTCTATTTTATTCCGCAGATTAATACTCTGAAAACGATAAGAAAATCCTGCTCCGGATAAAAGATTCTTTTTTATATTTTGAAGAGCCATATTATCCATGAAGTCATCACGATCTACTGCAGCAATAAATTTTTTAGAATATAAAAGTCCCCGTTCCCTATAATCACGACTTTGATCATAATCAGGAAAGACAAAAGAAGCTACATCATCATTCAAAGCAATTGGGACTATGCTGTCATCTGAGAAACTTACAAGATATGCGGATCTGAAAGTTTTAAACAGAACCTTCAGGTGTTCATCCATACCTGTTGAATTCTTCAATATTCTAAATTCCTTACAATTAAAGGATATCATGTTTTTTTTTCAAAAACAAAGATTTTTCTAATAAATTTTTCATTTTAATAGAAAATTTTACATTTCTAATGAGTAACACTTTTGATAACAGTATAATTTTAACAGGTAACAGTTTTGATAACGCTAACAGGCCGCTTCTTTCTGTTATCAAAACTGTTACCTCACAATACCGGCACCTCCCCTACCCTGCTTCTGTATTACAAATGCTGCAACCCCAGGGCGGAAACAAAGAATTTTCAATCTTTATCACACAGGTAACAGTTTTGATAACTCACTGCCAGACGAACCATATGATATCAAAACTGTTACCTGCAATTTTCAGTCTATGAATCATTAAATGATTAAAGGATTTAATTGTTGTTTAACTGTTTAATTAAATATAAACTAAACATAATAAAATATTAAAGAATTCTTTAAGAATTATTTAATACATAAAAAGACCAGGGGTTAACAAAAAAAAGACACAATGTTTATCACCGCCTGTCCCTGCCCCATCCTTAAAAATTTGAAAAATTCAAAAATCCTCTCAGACGCACGAGAACGGGTTTTGAGAGCACCTCTTTTTTAATCGATAACTATCTCAAACTTTTAAAAATAACCGCTCTAAATCAATCCTCGAAGGTGCAATTTCTGAACGTTTTAACGATTTAATCATTTAACATTTAGTTAACACATATTAAACGCAAATTATACTATTTAATCGTTAAATGATTAAACGATTAACAATACAGTAAATATATATTTAACACAAATTAAACCGTTTAATTACGATTTAAAATGTAACTTGACATTTAAGGATTAACCGGTTTAATATTTATAAGGGTCTTGGGAGGGACAAGATGAAATCTTATGCATTCGCACTTCAGAAGGGCGGTACCGGAAAAACCAGTATCAGCGTTTCTGTTGCAGTAAACCTGGCAAACAGAGGTAAGAGGGTAGTGTACATTGACTGCGACCCTCAGGGCAATTCAAGCTCATGGCTTCTTAACGACTTTGATCATGAACTTGCAGACATTCTCTACGGAAAGATACCAGTTCTTGAATGTGTCTATCAGTCTGATGTAGAAAACCTTTTTGTAATTCCAACATTCGGAGTAGGCGGTTCTCTTAAGCAGTTTGCTAAAAATGAACACTATCCGTTTATTTTTCAGAAGAAAATACTTCCTGAACTTGAACAGCATTTTGACTACTGCATCTTTGATACTTCACCGGCCTTTGATGAATTTGAGAAATCCATATTCATAGGCTGCAATGAAGTAGTTCCTGTCCTGAAGCTGGACGAATTTTCAAAAGACGGATGGCAGATTTTTACACAGAATCTTGCCCCGGTAGAAGCCCAGTATGGCGTAAAACCGGTATTCAAAAAAATAGTTTTAAATCAGCAGGATAAGCGCCTTAAGACTCAGAGTGCCTATCTTGATGCCTTCAACGCCATCAATTCATCAAATGTCTTTGAATTTATCATAATTCCCACAGATCCGGCCTTCTCAAAAAGCCAGAGTATTCACACGACAATTTACGACAAAATTGTTTCAACAAAACCAGAAACCCTGACAGCAATATCAGATCTTGTAGAGAGGTTACTTTAATGGCTGTACACGCAAAAAATCCGACCTTTGCTGAAATGATGCAGCAGAAAGTCAATACAGAAGTAAAAGAATCCATGCAGGTTCTTATGCCTGCTGTAAATGATATCAAAACTGTTACCCCTCAGATTCCCGCAGAACCTGAAAAGCCTGTAAAAATGGCAGAAGAGCCTAAACAGGAAGCAAAAGCCGATACTGCGACAAAAAAACGCAAGGACGTGCTTATAGGTATTCACGTAACAGATGACGAACGCAATGAACTCAGAAAAATGTTCTGTTCAAACGGATTTTCACTGGCTACGGCATACAGGGCTGCCATGACTTATTTACGGCAGGATATAGAACTCGGCAAAGCGTACATCACTTCAAACGGTGAACTTATCCGCAAAGGCTGATTCAAGGGGATTTAATGAAAACTGAGATATCAGCTGAAACAGAAAAAGAAAACACGGCTGACACAGAAGTTATTACCATCGAACAGACATTTGATGCCATGTTTGCCCTGGAAGCAACCAGAGAAAAAACAAAAGTTCTCGGATACATACCAAGTTTCTTTACGACGGCATCACTTCCGTTCAGAAATGTAAACAAGCAGGTATTTGTCAGAAAAGGCAGCAACGGTATTACGCTTACCCTTACATCTCCAAAAAACGTTCCTTTTGGAAAATACGGCAGACTCCTTTTAAGCGTACTTACAACTCATGCAGTTTTAAGCAGGGCTAAAAATGAAGCAGTTTTTATAGAATATTCAACTCTTGCAGAACTTCTTAAAGAAATGCAGCTTCCAAAACAGAGGGGCAAGGATATCAGGGAACAGCTGGAATGTTTCAGTAACGCAGCCTTTGCTTTTGAACAGAAGGTAACAGAATCGAAAGCAGGTTATCTGTTTGCTGACATGTACGAAAACGGCAATTATCCTAAAAAAGATGTCATTGTAACAACCCGTTCAACAGGAAACATCCGCTTTACAGAAGGGGTACAGTATCAGGAAATCGATGACGGTCAGGACGTAAAATTCGGAAGGTTTAAGATTATTCTTTCTGCAGAATTTGCCGGTTTTTGTCAGAGACATGCCGTTCCTATTGATTATACGGTATATAAAGAAATTTCCAGTGCTTCAGGCAAGGATTTATATGCATGGCTGGTTTACAGGAATAATGGAATTGAACAGAATAAACCTGTTTTTATTCCGCGTAAAAATCTGGTTGAGCAGTTTATGCCTGTAGAAGAAAATGCAAATCGAAGTCAGGAAAGTGTTAATTACAGTCGTCTTATTGATGAATTAAAATTAATTAAGGAAAAATATTATCCGGAAGTTAAATTTGACATAAAATCAGACGGTACAGGAGTTATGCTTTATAAAAGTCCTACACCTGTATTAAAAGATGATACAAGATATGCATTGATAACTGCAAATATATAGAAGAAAGGTAACAGAATTGATAACAAAAAGGGAGGTTTTCCACATATTTTTGCTGTTTATTATTAGTTCTTAAATTTATTAGTTAATTATTAGATATAATAGTAAAGTTTTCAAAAGTGTGACTGTTTAAAATCAAAACTGTTACCAGAAAAAATCAGCTTTCTGTTAAATCTATATAATATAAGGAATTAATAAAAAAGCGGAATTATATCAAAACTGTTACTAAAAAAGGCGGAATTCCACAGGAAAGTGTGGATAATGCTATCAAGACTGTTACCCTGGGGAATGTTATCAAAGTTGTTACCTATGGTGTATCAGGGATAAAAGGGCCTTTATTTACGCTATATGTGTTATTAAGAGTGCTATCAAAACTGTTACCTAATTCATGCGGGGGGATTTTTTATGAAAAGGGTAGTTCTTGTTACGGGTGCATCAGGAGGAATAGGTTTAGAAGCCTGCCTTCGGTTTATTGAAAAAGGATATGAAGTATATGGTGCTGCCCGTCATCTGGATAAGATGGAGGAACTCGTAAAAAAAGGCGGTCATGCAGTTTATCTGGATCTGACTGACGAAAAATCTGTTGATGAATGTGTAAATAAAGTAATAAAAGAGCAGGGTAGGGTAGATGTTCTTGTAAACAATGCCGGTTATGCTGCCGGAGGTTCTCTGGAAGAAGTTCCTCTGGAAGATGCCAGAAGGCAGTTTGAAGTTAATGTTTTTGCCCTGATTCTTATGATAAAGAAAATTCTTCCTGTAATGAGGACTCAGAAAAGCGGAAGGATAATAAATATTTCTTCTGTTGCCGGAAGGTTTTCTTCGCCGTTTTTAGGCTGGTATCACGCGGCAAAATATTCTGTAGAGGCTCTCAGTGATTCCCTGAGGTTAGAAACAGCAGATTTCGGAATAAAGGTCATTCTGGTTGAACCGGGGCTTATACGGACTTCCTGGGGGAATATAGCAGCTGATTCTATTCGTCAGGTTTCTGGAAGCGGAGTTTATTCAGCTCAGGCAGAAAAAATAGCTTCGTTTTATGAAGTTAATTATCGCGGTAAGGGTAAGATTTCTGCTCCGTCTGCAGTTGCCAGATGTATTGTGAAGGCTGCATGTAAAAAACATCCGGCTTTAAGGTACTCTCCTGGAAGGGGTGCAAAGGCTCTTATTTTTATTACGAGATTTCTTCCTGCAAAACTGTATGACTTTTTCTGCAGAAAGTTTTTTGGAATTTAGAAGATGAATAAAAATATAGAAAGAGTAAATCCGCTGGCCTCAGAAGGTATCGGAAGCCTTATATTCAGGTTTTCCGTTCCTTCGATAATTGCCATGCTGGTTTCCGGACTTTACAATATCGTAGATCAGATATTTATCGGACATTATGTTGGTGAACTGGGAAATGCCGCTACAAACATTGCGTTTCCTATGATGACCATGTGCATGGCTTTTTCCCTTCTGTACGGAATAGGCGGAGCCGCTGCCTTTAACCTTTCAATGGGGGCCGGGAATAAAGAAGCTGCCGTAAAAGCTGCGGGAAATTCTGTTTCCTGGGGTGTGCTTACCGGTATTGTCCTTGCCGTACTGTCATCGGTTTTTCTTAAGCCTCTCCTTGTGTTTTTTGGTTCAACCAGGGGAATCCTTCCTTTTGCAGTTGATTATACGCGTATTGTTGTACTTGGATTTCCATTCCTGATACTTTCTGTCTGCGGCGGTCACTTGATTCGCGGAGACGGAAAACCTGGCGTTGCAATGATCTGTAACCTTACAGGAGCAGTTGCGAATACTGTACTGGATGCCCTTTTTGTCATAGGTTTCGGCTGGGGAATGAAAGGGGCTGCAGCTGCTACTGTTATAGGTCAGTTTCTGGGAGCAGCAATAGTTGTTTATCATCTTGCTCATTTCAGGACGGTAAAGCTTACCATTGCAGACTTTATGCCTCGTATCGGACCTGTTCTCCGTATTGCAAATCTGGGAATGAGTCAGGGTTTTAATCAGGTAGCCATGATGATAGTTCAGATTGTGTCAAATAATTCCTTCAGGCATTATGGTGCCCTGTCTGTTTACGGAAATGAAATACCGATTGCCGTTGTAGGAATCGCTACAAAGATAGCAATGCTTTATTTTTCCGTATGTATCGGCCTTACTCATGCAATGCAGCCGGTGGTTTCTTTTAATTATGGGGCAGGGGATTTTAACAGGGTAAGAAAGGCATTCAGCGTAACCAGAAATGCAGGTTCTGCCGTAAGTATAGTGACTTTTATTCTTCTGCAGCTGTTCCCAGAGCAGATAATATCTGTTTTTGGCAAAGGTTCTCCGGTTTATGTGGATTTTGCCGTACGTTATATAAGGATATTTCTGTTCTGTACGTTCATAAATAACGTTCAGCCTTTAACCAGTACGTTTTTCAGTGCAATCGGTAAACCTAAAAAGGGACTCTTTCTTTCTCTTACAAGGCAGATACTGTTCCTTTTGCCGCTGCTTATAATTCTTCCTCTTTTTATGGGAATAAACGGACTTCTTTATGCCGGCCTGATTGCTGACTTTATGGCGTTCGCTGTCTCCGTTCTGATGATTTTTCTTGAGTTTACAGACAGAAAATGGCAGAAGGCAGAAACTGTTCTTTAGGCGTTTGCTATTTCATTGTACAGGGCTTCATACAGTGTAGCCTTGTCGATGTTTCCGCTTCTTATTGTAGAAAGCATTCTTTGAGAAAGGTGAAGGAGTACTCTGTATCCGAACAGCGGTTCTTCTTCACAGATGGCTGTAAAGGCTTTTTTTGACAGCGTAATTGTCCTGCAGGCGGTTGTTGCTGCTATGGTTGCAGTGCGTACGTCATCGCTGATAAGTGCAGATTCTCCGAAGAATACGTTCATTGAGGAATTGAGGTTTGCAAGTGCTATCTGGTCTCCTTCAAAAGTACTTTGAAGAACCTGAACGGAGCCTGAATAAAGTATGTAGAAAAGGTCTCCTTTAGAGCCTTCCTTTATTATGATGTCTCCTGCACCGAATTCCTTCAGCCGGAGATTTTCGTATACGAGCTGCATTATTTTTCTGTCCCGCTCGCTGTTTTTATTAAAATCAGAGAAAAGTTCAATATTTAAGAGTTTAGGAAGCACTTCTTCAAAACTTGCAAGTTTCTGCATGATAATCACTCCGTTTTTTTTAGTCTTCTGTATTTCCACGAACAAAAATTGCTTTTGTAAACGGCGGAATAATGAAATTGTCGTCCGGTGTCAGGAGAGGCGAGTTGCTTTTTATTGACTTTACTTTTTTAAGTTCATCTATGACTTTCTTTATGTCCGGGTTTTTCTGAGCTTCCCTAAGGGCGTCTTTTCTTCTCTGGTGAAAGTTACCGGTGTTAAGAAGGAGCCCTACAAGTACTTCCTTTGAGTCTGTGAAGGTGTTTTTCAGGTCTTTGTAAGTTTTTCCGATAAAGGAAGGCTCAATATTGTCTACGATAATGCCTGTGTCTGCATCTTTGCTTATAAGGGCACTTATAACGTTGGAATATCCCATTCCTGAAGAAGCTGTGGCAAGAAGGCTGTATTCATAGTCAGAAGTAAGGATTATTTCGTCGCAGTGGGCCATGTGCAGGTGATTCTGGAACTTTGAATCAGTAAGTTCTGCAGCAATATAAATTTCAGGATTTATGTTTTTTATCGTAAGTACGGCAAGAACGGTGCGGGAGTCAATTTCCAGCTGAGAGTATTTTTTTGACTGGTCGCTGATGATAAGAGCCCTTTCTGCTTTTTCTACCTGGGCACGGTTAAGGACAGCTTCATCAGAAAAGTCTCCGCCAACAAAGTGAATTCCCTTAAACCGGTTCTGGCTGAGGATTGTATCTATCTGATCCCCTGTAGCTTCGTTTATCAGGACAATCATGTCTGTAGTTATGTCCGGATTTGAAATCAGAACGTAGTCAAGAATTTTGTCAAAGCCAGCTCTCCAGCCGCAGATAATAAAATGTCCCTTCATGTTTTTTAACCTCAAAAGTCCTTTTTCTTTTTTAAGCTGAATGTCAAGAAAGTAAGATGCGATTCTACCGGTAATGGCAGAAAGAACCAGCATTCCGAATATAAGCAGAAGAAAACTTGCGATTCTTCCGGGAACTGTAGCAGGGGAGTATTCATAATATCCTGCAGCTATCGTAACCAGACTGAACCATATTGAATCCCACCAGGAAAGTATGCCGGCATCTGTTTCTGTAAAGCGGTTTATTGCAGTGATTATCACAAGTATAAATGCAATAAGAAGCCAGGCCCAGGTAAAAGGATTCAGAAAAATGTACTTCAGTTCTTTAAGGAAGTGCTGTTTTCTGGATTTATGGTCTTTTTTCATATTTTAATTGTACTACATAAATGCGGTTATTGATAAGGGAAGTTCTTAATAATAAGTGTTGACAATTCTTGCTGAAAGGAATATATTCAAATTATAAATACCTAGTTTTTCCATAGGAAATATAAACTAAATTTTAAGAGAGGTGATCTATGAGCAGTATTAAAAAGAGTGCAGCAGAACTTATCGGTAAGACTCCGGTTCTTGAAGCATCCCGTTATGCAGAAAAAGCCGGTGTAAAAGATGCGGTTATTCTTGCAAAGCTGGAGTATCTTAATCCGGCCGGCAGTGTAAAAGACAGGATTGCCCTTGCCATGATAGAAGATGCAGAAAAGAAGGGGCTCCTTAAGAAAGGTTCTGTTATTGTTGAGCCTACTTCCGGTAATACAGGTATTGGTATAGCAGCAGTTGCGGCTTTTAAAGGCTACCGTGCAGTGCTTACCCTTCCGGAAACAATGAGTGTTGAACGCCGTAATCTTCTTAAAGCTTATGGTGCAGAACTTGTTCTTACTGAGGGTGCAAAAGGAATGAAGGGTGCCATTGCAAAGGCTGAGGAACTGGTAAAAGAAATTCCTGGTGCCGTAATTTTAGGACAGTTCGTTAATCCTGCAAACCCTGCCGTTCATAAAGAAACAACGGGTCCTGAAATCTGGGAACAGACAGACGGAAAAATAGATATTTTTGTAGCCGGAGTAGGAACCGGCGGAACCATCACTGGTACGGGAGAATATCTTAAGTCAAAGAATCCAGCCATAAAGGTGGTTGCTGTTGAGCCTGAATCAAGTCCTGTACTTTCTCAGGGCGTTTCCGGTCCTCATAAAATCCAGGGAATCGGTGCAGGTTTTGTTCCTGAGGTATTGAATACAAAAGTTTATGACGAAATCATTACGGTTTCTAATGAAGATGCTTTTGAGCACGGAAGAAACTTTGCGGTAAGCGAGGGTATTCTTGTGGGAATTTCTTCGGGAGCTGCCCTTAAAGCTGCTGAGGTTCTTGCTAAGCGTCCGGAAAACAAAGGTAAGACGATTGTGGCACTTCTTCCTGATTCGGGAGACCGCTATCTTTCTACGCCTCTGTTCAGTAATGAAGCCTGAGACAGGGAATTAAACTGAAAATTCCTGTAATGACGGGTTTTATAATTGAAATTCTTCCGTTAAAAAATATACTTGTCTAAAACGGAGGAATTTCAATATGAAAAACGGTGCAATTATTCATGACACGAATGGAAACGTTCTGCATGCTCATGGCGGCTGGATTTTAAAAGTAGAAGACACCTGGTACTGGTATGGAGAAAACCGTACTGAGGATAATTATGTTTCATGCTATTCATCTAAAGATTTAAAAAACTGGAAGTTCTGTAACAACATTCTTACTGTACATTCTAAAACTGAGGTTACACGGATCCGCGGTAATCTTATGCTCGTAAATGAGGACGGGAAAAAGGTTAATATCGAACGTCCTAAAGTTATCTACAACGAAAAAACAAAGAAATACGTAATGTGGGCTCATTTTGAAAACGGCAAGAATTATTCCTGTGCGGCAGCCTGCATTGCCACCTGTGACACTCCTGACGGCGACTTTATCTATCACGGCAGTTTTAATCCTTACGGCAATATGTCCCGGGACTGTACTCTTTTTGAAGACGGCGGTAAAGTGTATTTTGCTTCTGCTGCCAGAGGAAATGCAGACATGAATGTGTATTCCCTTCAGGAAGATTACCTTAATGTAGAAAAACAGACAGGTTCATACTGGAGTAATGAATTCAGGGAAGCTCCGGCCTTTGTAAGGGTAGGGGAGAGGGTTTACTGTTTTTCTTCCTTCTGTACGGGCTGGGCACCTAATCAGGGAAAGTACGCCTGGTCTTCAGGGGTAGAAGAGGGCTTCGGGCTTTTAAAAGAAATTGGTGATGATACGACCTATCATTCTCAGCCGGCATTCATTCTTACGGTAAAGGGCAGTAAAAAAACGTCTTATGTTTATGTAGGAGACCGCTGGGACGGAGAACATTATCACGAATCTACATATACCTGGTATCCTCTTAATTTTAAGGAAGACGGTTCCGTTGAGCTGGAATACTGTGATGAACTTGAAATAAATGCAGAAACAGGTGAACTTACACCGGTCATTTATAAAAAATAGAATCCTCACGTTATTGAAGCCGCAGTTGCTTAAGTGTTAACTGCGGCATTTTTTTTATTGAGGGGGTAGTACAAACCCTCAAAACGTCGACGTATTTAATTTTGTCTCACTTATTGACTTTTTATTACTAAATAGATAATTTATCAAAAGGGTTAGTTAATGCTAAGTTTTGTTATTGTTACCTAATTTTTGTTGTACATAACTAAGCTTTATTACTTATAACTAACGTATTTTTAGGAGTCTGATATGCCTTTAAATTTATCTCGTCCAGGTGAAGCTCTTCTTGTAAAAAAAATAAACGGAAAGGAAGAAGTTCGTCGTTTTCTTGAAAATCTCGGTTTTGTAGCTGGAGCACAGGTGAGCGTTGTCAGTGAAAATTTGGGAAATGTAATCGTTCAGATAAAGGACTGCCGTGTTGCAATCAGTAAAGAAATGGCTCAGAAAATCATTGTGTGATTCTGGGCTGATGAGTTTCGTTAATGTTTTAAAAGGAGATACAAAATGACTTTGAGAGAAGTAAAAACAGGTCAGACAGTTAAAGTAGAAAAACTGCTTGGCGAAGGAGCCGTAAAGCGCCGTATCATGGATATGGGCATTACAAAGGGCGTAGAAATCTATGTCCGCAAAGTAGCACCTTTAGGTGATCCTGTTGAAGTTACGGTAAGAGGTTATGAGCTTTCTATCCGTAAGGGTGATGCAGAACTTGTACAGGTAACCTGCTGATCTGGTATCTATTAGGAGAATATAAAAATGATTAAAATTGCATTAGCCGGAAATCCGAATGCCGGTAAAACAACTTTGTTTAATGCACTTACAGGTTCAAATCAGTTTGTAGGAAACTGGCCTGGAGTTACAGTTGAAAAGAAGGAAGGTAAGCTTAAGGGACACAACGGAGACGTTGTAATTATGGACCTTCCTGGTATTTATTCTCTTTCTCCATATACATTGGAAGAAGTCGTATCCCGCGAATATCTTGTAAAGGAACGTCCTGATGCAATCCTTAATATTGTTGACGGAACAAACCTTGAACGCAATCTTTATCTTACAACTCAGCTTGCAGAACTTGGCATTCCTATGGTGGTTGCCGTTAATATGATGGATATCGTTAAGAAAAACGGTGATAAAATTCATATTGATGCAATGTCAGAAGAACTTGGCTGCCCTGTAGTAGAAATTTCTGCCCTTAAGGGAACAGGCTGTATGGATGCTGCAGAAATTGCAGTAACTAAAGCAAACGAAAAGAAGCCGATGATGTACAAGCACCGCTTTGAAGGTTGTGTTGAACATGCTCTTGCTCACATTGAAGAAGCTGTCGTTCATGATCTTCCTGCCGAGCAGCACAGATGGTATTCAGTAAAGCTTTTTGAACGTGATGAAAAAGTAATCAAGGCTCTTGGTATTTCTGAAGAAAAAATTGCACACATCGAAAGTGACATTAAGTCCTGCGAAGACGAGCTTGATGATGATTCAGAATCAATCATTACTGCTGAACGCTACAAGTATATTGAATCCATCATTAAAAAGTGCGTTACAAAAAAAGCCCGCTCTAATCTTACTACATCAGATAAGATTGACCGCGTAGTTACAAACCGCTGGCTTGCTCTTCCTATCTTTGCCGTAGTTATGTGGCTTGTATATTATGTTTCTATGGTAACAGTCGGTGCTGCTGCTACAGACTGGGCAAATGACGGTCTTTTTGGAGACGGTTTCCACCTGTTTGGAATCGGAGGCAGTGCTTATGAAGAAGCTGCTGAAGAATACGGTGATACTGATATAATTCTTAAAAAATTTGTTGAAGAAGCAGGTGCAAGAATATCTGCTGAACAGGATGCAGAAGTTGAAGAAGAAAATGCAGATGCAGTAACAGAAACAGAAGTATTTGATGCAGAAGCTCTTCGTAAAGCTTTTGATCCGAAAGCAGAAGATTATGACGGAATGGCTCTTGTTCCTCAGTTTGAAAAAGTAGCTTCATATTTCACGGAAGATGATGTCGTTAAATATACACTTGTAGATGATGAGACAAAGGAAGAAAGCGTTGAAGAAGCTTCTGTTGAAGATTATCTTGCAGCTCTTGATGTATTTAAGAAATATGAAGGGGCTGCTCCTGATCCTGCTTCTTACGGTGTATGGGTTCCTGGTGTTCCTGTTTATGTTGAAATGGGACTTGATGCAATCGGTGTTGCAGGATGGCTTAAGGGACTTATCCTTGACGGTATTGTAGCCGGTGTAGGTGCAGTTCTTGGATTCGTTCCACAGTTGCTTGTACTCTTTATCTTCCTTGCATTCCTTGAAGCCTGCGGTTACATGGCACGTATTGCATTCATCATGGACCGTATTTTCCGCCGCTTCGGACTTTCCGGAAAATCATTCATTCCTATGCTTGTAGGAACTGGATGTGGTATTCCTGGTATTATGGCCAGCCGTACTATTGAAAATGAACGTGACCGCCGCATGACAATCATGACGACAACATTCATTCCTTGTGGTGCAAAGACTCCGTTTATTGCCATGGTTGCAGGTGCTATTTTTGGTGGTTCTCCATGGATTGCAACTTCAGCTTACTTCATCGGTATTGCTTCAATCATCTGTTCCGGAATCATGCTTAAGAAAACAAAGCCTTTCCTTGGTGAAGTTGCTCCGTTTGTAATGGAACTTCCTGCTTACCATATGCCTACAGCCGGTGCAGTTCTCCGCTCTATGTGGGAACGCGGATGGTCATTCATTAAGAAAGCCGGGACAATCATTTTGATTTCTACAATCGTTATCTGGTTCCTTTCATTCTTCGGATGGGTTGACGGTAAGTTCATGATGCTTGAAGAAGAACAGATGGATTCAAGTATTCTGGCTAAGATTGGTAGTGCAGTAGCATGGATTTTCTCTCCTCTCGGATGGGGAAACTGGCAGGCTACAGTTGCTTCTGTTACAGGTCTTGTTGCAAAGGAAAATATCGTTGGAACAATGGGTATTCTTTACGGCGGTGAAACCTGGAAAAATCTTGCTGCTGCATTTACTAGAGTTGAAGGTATGTCGTTCCTTGTATTCAATCTTCTTTGTGCTCCATGTTTTGCTGCAATCGGTGCAATCAAGCGCGAAATGAACAATATTAAGTGGACTTGGGCTGCTATCGGATATCAGTGCGTTTTTGCTTACGCAGTTGCTCTCTGCATTAACCAGATTGGTCGTCTTTGCACAGGTGATGTAGATAAAATCGGTTTGATTTTTGCTGTTCTTGTTATCGGATGCTTCGGATGGCTTTTGTTCCGTCCTGTTCCAAAGGCTGCAAAATAATTTATTATAGATGGGGATGACCAATAAGTTCAAAAACTGTCATTTTCGGGCAGCATAATGTCATTCCCGCGCTCTGACGCGGGAATCCCCTCGTGTACATGAGATTGCCGCATCAAGTGCGGCAATGACAGGGTGGCGAGTGCGGCAATGACAGGGTGTCGAGCACGGCAATGACTCATACTTATTGGACAGCCCCATACTGGTAAAACTTTATTGAGGAGGTTTGATTTTATGTGGGGAACATTTTTTGTAAGTGCGGTACTTGTTTTACTTGTTGCTTCGATTCTGATTTCGATGCATAAAAAAAAGCGCTCCGGTCAGAATGCCTGTCATTGTGGAGGAAGCTGCGGTTCATGCGGCTGCAGCTGTTCACATAAATAATTGACGGAATTTTGAATGAATCCCTGTTCGGTTAAGGCCGGGCAGGGATTTTTTTTAGATAACTTTAAGAAATTAAATGGTTTTTAAGAAATTCCCTTTGAATTGTTAAAAAAAAATATTATATTTAAGTAAATAAGGTATTGAATTGGACGGACAGGGATGAATAAATTACAGATTCAGATACACGAACTTCTTAAACATAAATATGAAGCCGCCTCTGGCCGTAAAATGGTAACTCCTAAGGGATTACTGGCTTCAAGAAACAGGTTTATTTTTGAAAATGTTTCTGACAATCTGTATGAACCTATGTCTGAAAAGGTAAGTCAGCAGTATAGAGATGCAGGCGGGGAAGAAGCTTTAGAAAAAATGCATTCCCTTAGAAGTTCTGCAGCCATGACTTACAATATCTTTGGAAATGACACTGTAAGGTTTGCAGAAAATCCTTTTGTTTCTGCCGGTGAATATAATGTCTGTTATGAAGCTGTTTTAGAAACAGTTCCCGGTTTGAAGGAGCAGGACCGTATTGATGCAGTTATTTCTAACGAAAAAGAAATTGACTTTTTTGAAATGAAACTGTTTGAACCTTTGTATCATAAAACATCTTTTGCACATGAGCTTTCTTCTTTACTGGAAGACGCCCAGCATTATGCTTATACTGATTCAGCTTTTCCCTTTATGGAATCTATCAGACGAATGCGTGGTTCCGGAATTGTAAGGTACGACGCCTGCCAGATGTTTAATCATGCTCTTGGTATTTATAATTATATTCGTAAGAATGAACTTGCGGTTAAAGGAAAAAAGATTAAGCTGATAAACTGTATCTGGACTTTGGAAAATCCTTTTGGTGATGAAGAAGAAAAGCTGCGTCGTGAGTTTGACAATGTTTTCTTTGAAGAAAAAACGGAATTTGCTAAGTTTAAAGAGTGCATGTTTAATGTGATTAATTTATTTGAAAAAAAAGGAATAGATTTTACTATCAGTCTTGTGGAATTAAAAGATCTGCTTCCGGCAATGGAATTTTCAGAAGAAAAGCGCAGCTGGCTTAACAGGTATCTTTAAAAAAATCCCGTATCTTGATATAAAGCCTGATTTTTTGCTTCTGATACAAGATACGGGTTTTTTATTTTAAAATTCTTTTCTATATGGTGAACTGATTAATCTGGTCTCCAATTTCGTTGATGGTTCCCTTAATCTGTCCGGAAATCTGTGTAAGGGAAGTCCGGGTTTCGTTAATTTTGTGGGCATTGGAATCCATTTCTGAAATAGTATTGTTTATACGTTCAGAGGAGGCCTGAAGTTTCTTGACCTCATCCAGAATCTGTTTGTTGCCTTCGCTCATCTTTACGGATGAATTCTTTACTTCTGTAGTTGTATCATTCATTGCGTGAAGGGCTGTAATAATCTGTTTGGAACCTTCATTCTGTTCTTCCATGGCTGATTTTATCTGACGTACCAGCTGGTCTGTTTCTTTGATTTTTGTTGAAACAGATGTAAAGGATTCGCTTGATTCCAGTGAGGCTGCAACAACTTCTTCGATTGATTCTTGAATTTTAAGGAGCTGTTCTCCGATTGTGCGGGACTGGCTGCCTGAAGTTTCGCTTAACTTGCGGATTTCGTCTGCAACTACACTGAATCCTTTTCCGGCTTCTCCTGCATGGGCGGCTTCAATGGCTGCGTTCATTGCAAGAAGGTTTGTCTGTTCTGCTATGCTGGAAATTGCGGCATTTGCTTCCTGTAAAAGCTGGGACTGGGTTTCTATCTGTGTAATGCGTTCGTTTACGGCTTCCTGTTTTTTGTTGCCGTTTTGAGCGTCTTCTTCCAGGGTGTTAAAGGATTCTGCCATTTTTTCTATGCTGCTGTTGACGGAGGCAATATTGGAAATCATTTCTTCTACGGCTGAACTTGCCTGAGAAACTCCTTCTGCCTGACCTGCAATCATTTTTTCGAGTGACTGAATGCTGGCTGCAATCTGATTGACTGCTTCTGCTGTTTCTTCAACATCATTTCCCTGATTCTGAATCTGGCTGTTTACATCTGAGATGTTTTTCAGGATTGTCTGTATTGCTTCAGAGGTATCCTGCGTACTGCTGTCAAGATTTGTACCTGCAGAAGAGAGAACGTTCTGGGATTTTATAAGGTCTCCTATGATTTTCTGCAGCTGTTCCGTAAAGGAATTGAATCCGTTTGAAATTTCTCCGATTTCATTTTTAAGATGGAAGTGGAGCCTGTTTGTTAAATCTGCATGTCCGCCGGAAATCTTTGTAAGGGCAATAGCAATGTGCTTGAGGGGGTGAGTAATTCCCACAGAGAGGAAAAGAGAACTGATTATTGCTACAAAAAGGGCTATTGCAGAAATTATGATTATGACTTTGAGGCTGTCTGTAAGTTCAGAGTAAAGTTCAGAAATGGGACCGAATGCTACAAGCTTCCATCCGCAGAGACTGGACATTTTTCTTGCGGCAAAATACTGTTCGCCGTTATTAAGGTTCAGGTATGGTTCATTGTCCGGTATTTGAGAATTAAGGCCGGAAAATCCTGTGTCACTGTAGAAGTTGTCGTTAGCAACTTTATACGGGTCAGGATTAGTAACGTATTTTCCGTCTGAGTCAATCATGTAAGCCTTGCAGTTTTCCGTAAGCTTGACTTCGTTGACCATGGCAACGACTTTATCCAGAAGAAGGTCTATTCCTATTACTCCGGCAAATTCACCCCTTTTGTTTTTAAAAGCTTTTGAAAGGGTTACGACAATGCCTTTTGACTGTTCATCAACATAAGGATTGGAAAAGACAATTGTTCCTATTGAATTGCGGGCATTTATATACCAGCTTCTGGTTGTCTCGTCAAAATCAGATGGAGCTGTCCAGTGAATGTTTGTAAAGGTAAAGCCGCCCCTACAGGTCGGTACTGCACTGGAAACATAAAGCATGGAGCAGTCAGCATCGCCGGCTGTCTGTGCAACAAGAAAGTCTTCAATAGAATCTCTTTCGTACTGTTCAAGGTTTTCTACATAGGAAGAAACGACTTCAATGGTGTGCTGTGCTTTAGAAAGAAAATTGTCAATCTGGTGGTTTACGTTTTCAACTTGAAGTTTAGAAATTGCTGTAATTTCTTTGTGAATTATTTTTTGCTGTGTAAGTGAAGCTGTGACTGCGAGAAAAACTATTAACAGCAATGTCAGAACCGTATGGCTCAGAATAAGCTGGTAGCGGATTCGCATAAAAGGGAGTCTCCTTAATTAAATCGATTTACATTTATTTAATTCTAACTGTGAAAATTTGAATTAACAAGAAATTTTATTCAATATCTGATTTTTTTTTCTCATTACAGGGCTTTTTGCTGTAGTTGAAGGAAAAATGTTTTAGTTGTATGATGTTTCTATATAAAAAAACAACAGTTTGGAGTAAAAATTGAGCAACGAAAAGATTCCTTACAAGATTTATCTTTCTGAAAATGAGCTTCCTGATTCCTGGTATAACGTAAGGGCTGATATGAAAAACAAGCCGGCACCTCTTCTTAGTCCTGCAACGCACAAACCTCTTAAGTTTGAGGATTTGCAGCCGGTTTTCTGTGATGAACTTATTAAGCAGGAATTAAATGTTACAGATGCATATATTCCTATTCCGGAACCTATTCGTGAATTTTATAGAATGTACAGGCCTGCACCTTTAGTACGTGCATACTGTCTTGAAAAAAAGCTTGGTACTCCTGCAAAGATTTATTATAAGTTTGAAGGCAACAATACAAGTGGAAGTCATAAACTTAATTCTGCAATTGCCCAGGCATATTATGCAAAGCAGCAGGGACTTAAAGGTGTAACTACTGAGACTGGAGCAGGTCAGTGGGGAACGGCACTTTCCATGGCATGTTCATATTTTGGTCTTGACTGTCAGGTTTACATGGTAAAGTGTTCATATGAGCAGAAGCCTTTTAGACGTGAAGTTATGAGAACTTACGGAGCAAACATTACTCCTTCTCCTTCTGATACAACTGAAGTAGGACGTAAGATTCTTGCAGAATTCCCTGGAACTTCAGGAAGCCTTGGTTGTGCAATTTCTGAAGCTGTAGAAGCTGCTTCAAAACAGGAAGGCTATCGTTATGTTCTGGGAAGCGTTTTGTCTCAGGTTCTTATTCATCAGACTGTAATTGGTCTTGAGACAATGACTGCAATGGACAAATACGGAATCAAGCCGGATGTAATTATCGGATGTGCCGGCGGCGGTTCTAATCTTGGAGGTCTTATTTCTCCATTCATGGGAAGAAAACTTCGTGGAGAAGCTGACTATCAGTTTATAGCTGTTGAACCTGCTTCATGTCCGAGTCTTACCCGCGGTAAGTATGTATATGACTTCTGTGATACAGGTCATGTTTGTCCGCTTGCAAAAATGTATACTCTTGGTTCAGAGTTTATTCCGTCTGCAAATCATGCCGGCGGTTTGCGTTATCATGGCATGAGTTCAATTCTTTCTCAGCTTTATGATGACGGTTTAATAGAAGCCCGTAGCGTTGAACAGACTTCTGTATTTAAGGCAGCTCAGGATTTTGCCCGTGTTGAAGGAATTCTTCCGGCTCCTGAAAGCAGTCATGCAATTAAAGTTGCAATTGATGAAGCCCTTAAATGTAAGGAAACCGGAGAAGAAAAGACAATCCTCTTTGGGCTTACAGGAACAGGCTATTTTGATATGTATGCTTACAAAGCATTTAATGATGGAACTATGAAAGACTATATTCCTACTGATGAAGATCTTGCCAGAGGTTTTGCAGGAATTCCAAAAGTAGAGTAGTCATCTGATGTTTCTGTTTAATTAATTTTAGATTTAAAAAAGGCACGGGTATTCATTTATTCGTGCTTTTTTATTGTGGGGGTAGTACAAACCCTCAAAACGGCGAAGTCAAGGCTTTAAGCGTTAGCGTGCCTTGACTCGACGTATTGCCGGAATTATTTTTTGTATTTATCATTTTAATATGAGTTGTAAAAATTTTTTTCAGAAGAGTTATGTAATTTTTATTTGTTTATTTCTTGCAGTGATTTTTTCAGCCTGCAGTTCAAAAGATGATGTACCTGCTTATGGAACGCCCTCTGATGATTATAAAGCTCTTTATGGAATAGTTTATGTAGATTCAAATAAAAATGAAAAATATGATTCCGGAGAAGAAGTAAGCGGAGTAAAAGTCCGGGTAGAAACAGAAGATGTTACAAAAGTAAGTTATGAAACTCCTGTTACAACTTCAGACGGTACTTATACAGTTTCTTTTTTTTCTGACAAGGATAAAGTCAGTATTCATTTATCGACTGGTGAAAATTCACAGCGGGTGTATGAGGAAAAAACTGTGGAAGTTGATTTTTCTACAGCTAAGTCTATCAGTGATTATAATATTGCTGTTGAAATTGCCGGGGAGTCTTGAGGGGAAGTGTAAAATGGCAGGTAATTCTTGGAGGGGTGTAAGCTTTAATTCATAATCAGTTTTGGTTACAAGCTTATGGTAGGTCTTACAATAACATAAGCAGATTATTTAGTCGTTATTGGAATCCTACAAAAGAAGAGCAAACTACTGAGCGTGTATATTGAATCGGACAGAATAAAAATATTTACGTTTATTTTTTATAGGTTAAATTGAAGTGATAACTTGTTATCAGTGAAATAATTAGTAAAGATGCTGGTCTTTTTTTATCAGCATTATTGGATATTAAGGAAAGTGAAGTAATTAATGATTTGTTCTAATCTTATATATCAAATAATTTTTGAATTTTCGTGATTTTTGATATCAAATCTTGAGTTTTATACAGTATAATCAATACAAAAGGATGATTATGGATGTAGATTACAGAAAACTTTGGAAACTGCTGATAGATAAGGGAATAAAAAATAAAACTGAACTTATCACGATGGCAGGTATTTCAACAAACATTCTTGCAAAGTTAGGAAAGGGCGAATTTATTTCTATGGATAGCATGCAAAAGATATGCAAAGCCCTTGATTGTGATATCGGTGACGTTTGCGTGATAAATGAACCTGTTCACGATGATAAAAGTCCAGAGTAAAATTAATGTAGTGTCATTATTTGACACCTTTTGATGATAGAATAAAAGTATATGGAGCTTTGATAAATGGCAAAAGCAAAAACAAAATCAGACAAACCGCTTAACATAGACGACATTCTTTTTAAGTGCAGAGACATTCTTCGTAACGCAAAAAACTCAGGTTCATTTTTCGAAAAACGTGACATGATGCTCACTCTTGTTTTTCTTCGATTCATTGGAGAAAAATTTGATGATGGAATAGAAAAGCTTAAAGCCCAGCTCGTTGAACGCGGAATGGATATAAACGACCCGAATGTTAAGGCCGCATTCATCGATGACCCGACATTTACAGACGGAACATTTTACCTGCCTGAAGAATCTCGCTGGAGCACAATCATCAATACATCTGCAAGTGGTTTGAATGTTGCTCTTGATACAGCTCTTCGCAGTCTTTCTAACACGAGTGAGCAGCTTAAAGGCTGTTTTGTTGAAGGTACTTTTACTACAAGAAATCTTGCTCCAAACGATATTAAGCAGATTGTTGATGAGGTAACAAAAATCACTCACAAGCAGTTTGGAACACAAAGAGATTTAATCGGTTATGTTTACGAATACTTCCTTAAAGAATTTGCAGTTAATGCTACAAAGGAAGACGGCGAATTCTATACCCCGCATGATGTAGTTGAATTGATTGCAAGTTTTATACAGCCCTTTGACGGAACTTTGTATGATCCTTGCTGTGGTTCCGGCGGAATGTTCGTCCAGAGTGCCGCTTTAATTGAAGCAAAAAAAGGTGACATCTCAAGAATTAATGTTTATGGTCAGGAAAAAGAACCTGCTACATATCGTCTTGCAAAAATGAATCTGGCTCTTAGGGGAATCAGCCATAATCTTGGAACAGAAGCAGAAAATACGTTCCGGCTTGATTTGCACAAAGGAATTCCTTTTGACTACATTATGGCAAATCCACCGTTTAATCTTAAAGGCTGGTTCGATTCAGACACGATGAAAACAAACGACAGCCGTTGGGTTGATTATGCACTGCCTCCAGAAAGCAACGCAAACTATGCCTGGATTTTGCACATCCTCAGTCACTTGAAGCCGAACAAGGGCATAGCAGGTTTTCTTCTTGCAAACGGTGCTTTGGGCGATGCAGACGGAACTGCTCCTGTAATCAGACAAAAGTTGATAGAAAATGACAAAGTTGAAGCAATTATTGTTCTTCCAAGAGAATTGTTCATTACCACAGACATCAGCGTAACTTTGTGGATTCTAAACAACAACAAAAAAGGCGGAAAATCAAAAGACAGAAACCTTCGTGATCGTTCCAATGAAATTCTATTTATGGATTTAAGAAGTTGGACTGGAGATGAATGGAACAATGCCGTAAAGAATATGCAGAAAAAGAAATATGCTCTTACTTCGGAACAGATTTCAAAAGCAACAGAGATTTACCGCAAATGGCAGGAAGAAGGAACTGACGGAAAGAACTACGCAGAGCCGGAACTTTACAGAAGCGTGGATTTTGAAACAATCAAAGCCAATAATTTCTCTCTTGTTCCTAGCCGTTACATTGAGTTTGTGGACAGGGATACAAACATCGATTACGACGCAACTCTTAAAGAAACGAGCAAAGTTGTAGGTGAACTTCTTAAAGCTCACGAATCCAATACTGCAAAAATCAAAGAAGCATTTGAAGGACTGGGGTATGGAATTTAGCAGAGCAGAGAAACTTGATAAAATAAGACAAATTGGAGAAACGGTTTCTGTTGAATTCAAGCGTTGTGGCGGAAATATTGAACACGATGTTTACGAAACTGTTTGTTCGTTCTCAAATAGATTTGGCGGAGATATTTATCTTGGAATCCTTGATGACGGAACCGTAAATGGTGTGCCGGAAAAATCTGCTCCTTCGATGATTAAGAATTTCATCACGGTTTTGGCAAATCCAAATCTTTTTTCTCCAACACTTACGCTTGATCCAGAAATTATCACTTATGAAGGAAAAACTCTTATTCACATTCATGTGCCTGTTTCGGGCGATGTGATTAGTTTTAAAAAGGTGATATATAATCGCGTTAATGATTCAGATGTAAAAGTTTCTTCTACCTCAGATATTGCGCAAATGTACATCCGCAAGCAGGAAATCTTTACGGAACGCAAAGTTTATCCTTATGTTCATTTTGAAGATTTGAGACTGGATTTACTTCCGCTTGTTAGAACCATGGCAAAAAATAATTTCGCAGGAAGTCATCCCTGGGAAAAATTAAATGATGAGGAACTTTTGAAAAGTGCGGGACTTTACACAGAGGACCGGGTTACTGGAGAGAAGGGGTTTAATCTTGCCGCAGTTATGCTTCTTGGAAAAGATGAAGTGATTCGTGATGTCGCTCCAACTTATTCAACAGATGCCTTGCTTAGAAAAGTGAATGTTGACCGTTATGACGACAGGTTGATTGTGGAGACGAATTTAATTGAAAGCTACGACAGGCTTTTTGAATTTGCGACAAAACATCTTTTGGACAAGTTTTATCTTGAAGACGGAAAAATAAGGCTTTCTCTCAGAAACATCCTTGCCCGCGAAATGATTGTGAATACTTTGATGCACAGAGAATTTTCAAGCGGCTATCAGGCAAAATTCATTATCGAAAAAGACAGAATGTATGTGGAAAATGCAAACCGCGCAATAAAAGACGGAATAATCACTCCAGAAAATCTTGAGCCTTACGCAAAAAATCCGGTTATAGCATCATTCTTTAGGAATATCGGTTATTCGGACAAGCTTGGTTCTGGCGTAAGAAAGCTGTTCAAATATTCATATAAATATTCGGGTGCGAATCCAGAATTTTCAGAAGGCGATGTTTTTAGGATTACCGTTCCCCTGAATGATGAATTTTCCTGGGACGCACAAAAAACTCTGACGTTAAAAACCGAACAAGTAACCGAACAAGTAACCGAACAAGTAACCGAACAAGTAAAAAAACTTGTTGAGTGTTTAAAGCCTTGTCCGCTTTCCACTAAAGAAATCCTTCAAGAACTAGGCTTAAAGCACAGGCCAACTTTGATGAATGATTATATAAAACCTGCTATGGCTTTAGGACTGATAGAAATGACACAGCCTGATTCTCCAAAAAGCCCTACACAGAAGTACAAGGTGAAGTTATAGGAAGAAATTTATGGAAAAAAATTATAGTCCCGACTTCAAAGTAGTCGAATTCGACCACTTTAGAAAAGAAACTAGAATAGCCATCCAGCAGATGAAAGTGCTGGAAAATGTTGAAGAGCGAACTCTACTGACGGATAAATGACGGAATAAGATTATGGCTGCAAGTAAGATTGAAAACGCACCTTGGGTTAGACTTGGGGATTATATTATTGAATGTGATGAACGAAACAGTAACTCAATATATGGTATTGATGATGTACGCGGAATAAGCATTGAAAAAAAATTGATTTTTACAAAAGCAGATATGAATGGAGTTTCTTTAAGTCCATATAAAATTATGAAACCCAATGATTTCTGCTACGTAACCGTTACTTCTAGAAATGGCAATAAGATTTCACTTGCTATGAATGATACGAAATCAACCTTTATTCTTTCATCATCTTATATTGTTTTTCGTTCAAAAGATGAAAACATTCTTTTACCAGAATATCTATATCTTCTTTTAAGCCGAACTGAATTTGACCGCTATTCAAGATTTAATTCATGGGGAAGCGCACGAGAAACTTTTGATTGGTCAGAAATGTGTCGTGTAAAAATCCCGCTTCCATCAATCGAAACACAAAGAGAACTCGTTGCAGTTTACAATGGCTTAAAAGAACTTGCCGAAGAAAACGAAAAACTTCTGGAGCCACTTTCAAAAAGCTGTGAAGCATTCATTGTTGATTGCAAGAAGAAGTATGCGAAAAAGCGTTTGGGTGATTTGATTGCAATAGACGAAAAAATCAATTCCGAAAATCGAAATTTAGAATTTTTAGGTATTAACCGTGATAAAAGTTTTATGCCTTCTGTGGCAACCACAGAAGGACTTGATAAATCAAAATACAAAGTTATTTCAAAAGGAAAATTTGTATTTTCAGGTATGCAGACTGGTCGTGATGTATGTATTCGTTTCGGGCTCTATAATGAAACGGTAGATGGGTTGGTATCACCGGCCTATACAACATATTCTGTAGTAGATAAAAACATACTGCCTGAATATTTAATGATGAATTTCAAACGTTCTGAAATGGATCGCCTAGGTTGGTTTCTAAGTGATTCAAGCGTGCGTTCAAATCTTGATTTTGATAGATTTCACGATATTCAGATTCCTATACCGCTAATCCAAATCCAGCAAAAAATCGTAGACCTCTACAACTGCTACGAAGAATGCAAACGCATAGCAAATGAAGCAAGAGAAAAAATAAGCAACCTCTGCCCGGCTTTGGTACAGAAAGCGGCGCATAGCAGGTAGAGAAGGAGAAAAGAAAATGGAAATAACAGAAATAAGTATCAAAAATATAAAAGGCTTTGGCGAGCCAATCCAAAATATAAAACTGGATAACAGTATAAAATCTGGAAAGGTAAATTTGCTTTTAGCTCCAAATGGATGGGGAAAAAGTTCATTAACCGCTGCATTTGAATCTCTAAAAAGAGAAAAACTTGATGTGCCTAAAGAAAATAAATATAAACAAGATGAAACTTTAGACAGTGAACTTGTTTTAACAATTGATAATAATAAATATACTGCAAATAAGATAAAAAATGATTTGAAAGATATATTAATTGCTCATGTTATACACTGTGACACATATCCTGTAGCAATAACAAAAAATATGGGAAAATTTTCTACAACTAAAGGGTATATTGGTGTAAAGTCAATAGAAATTACAAAGATTCCTACCTATAAGAAACTTGAGTATAAAGTTTCTGCAGAAAAAAACTCTTTTGGACAAAATAATAAACTCCTTAAAAATCTAGAATCCAATTTTTCTAATTTTACTTTTATGAACTTGTTTAGTGATGAAATCTTTGAAAGTTGTAAAAAACTATCTGGAAAGAAAGTTCAAGCAATTTTTTCACAAATTATTGATTATATTCATCTTAAAAAAGGTACAGAAGAACAGATAAGAAATACTATTGATAATGATATTTTTTCGGAAATAAATAGAAATGAAAATTATGTTGTATTAAAAAATGTATTTTGTTCTGGTTTGTCAGAACTTGATGCTTTCACAAATATATATCAAATTATTTCTTTTGTTTCTAAAAACCCAAAAAGAAATATAACAAGTTTTCAAAAGTATTATGAATATCAAATATTCAAAGAAAAATTAAATGCAAATATAAAAAGCGTAGATACAACTTGGAAAAATATTGAGTGTACAGAACATGATGGTAGTTTATGGGTGGAATTCCCAAATGCAGATTTAATTTCTAATGGTCAGCGCGATATATTAACTTTTACAGTTCATTTACTAGAATATAAAGCAAAACTTCAATTCGGGAAAAAATATCTTCTTATTATTGACGAAGTATTTGATTATTTAGATGACGCTAATGTTCTTGCAGTACAATACTATTTGACTAATTTATTAAATTATGCATTCGAAAAAAATATTGAAATTACACTTTGTTTATTAACTCATCTGGATCCAAAATATTTTAGAGCTTACGCTTTTAATCAAAAAATATTGAATGTTTGTTATTTAAAAGACGTTCAAGCAAAATCTAGCGAATTTATGAAAACTTTTATTGCTTTTAGACAATCCATAGGTCCAAAAAAGAAAGACGCAAATATAGATTTATATAACAAATTATCTAAATATTGTTTCCACTATCATTTGGATTTACCTAATTTTAAAGCAGATATAATCCCTTATCATCGATCTAATCTAAAAGAGAATTGGTGTGAAGGGGATAGTTTATTTATATATTTAACAGGAGAATTAAATAAATATTTGGCAGATTCTCATGAATACGACCCTTATGCCGTGAGTCTAGCGATTCGTATTGGAACAGAAAAAAAAGTATATGAACAACTTTCTAATGATGAAGACAAGAACTTATTCATGAATGTTCATTGTAAAGGTACAAAAGATAAAATAGAATTTGCCGAGGAGAAAAATCTCATAATACCAGATGCTTATTATATACTGTGTTTGATTCATGGTGAAAGCGATCACATAGAATATGATGAAAATCACAAAAAATTTAATGAAAAGCCAGTAATTTATAAATTGAATAATCCAGTTGTAAAGCATATGGTAGCTAAACTTTTTGACTTTGAGGAAGGAACGGAAGTTCCATTGAGCAAAATTCATTAATTGGAGATACAACTATGTCAAAGTTAAAACAATTCGACGGCAGATTCTGTGAATATGATTTTGAAAATGTCTTTATTCAGTATCTTGAAGATGCTGGTTGGACCTATCAAGCTGGAGATGACATCGCTCGTTCAAAGCTGGATGAAACTCTTATCCTTGAAGATTTGAAATCATTTTTGAAAGACTCTAATCCTGATTTGCCAGAAGAAGACATTACTCAAATCTGCGACACAATGCGTCTTCTTGGCGGTCAGACTGAATTTGAAACTTTGCACAAAGCTTATAATCATTTTATTGATGGACTCCAATTTACTGGCAGTGATGGAAAGCCAAGAACAATAAACTTTATTAATTTTGCTGATGCGGACAAAAATATTTTTAAGGTTGTAAATCAGTTCACTGTAGAATACATAAATAACAACGAAAAGAAAAATCGCCGTCCTGATGTTCTCCTTTATGTTAATGGATTCCCTCTTTGTATTATTGAATTAAAAAATCCAGCAGATGACAAGGCAACAATTCACGATGCTTTTGAGCAGATTACAGTCCGTTACTGGAGAGATATTCCGCATCTTCTTCATTACTGTCCTTTGGCATGTATCAGTGACGGAGTTAAAACAAGGCTTGGCACTGTAAAAACTCCTTATGAGCATTTTTATACATGGCGGCGAATTAACGATGACCAGCCAATTGCAGATTCTTCTTTAGATGAATTTGAATGTCTTGTATATGGCGTTTATGCACCTGCTCGATTCCTTGAAATATTTAGAGATTATGTCTACTTTCAAGATAAAATCTTTGATCCTAACGAAGTAGAAATTGTCTGCCGTTATCCTCAGTTTTTTGCAACACGACTTTTAAGGGAAAGCATAAAAAAATCGGTAATTACTCACAGTGGAAAAGGCGGAACTTATTTTGGCGCCACTGGCTGTGGAAAGACTTATACAATGGCATTTTTGGCTCGTCAGCTCAGCCTTCGTTGTACAAAAGAACTTGGTTCTCCGACCGTCCTAATGATTGTAGACCGCGAAGACCTCCAGAAGCAGGGAATAAAATTATTTGGAAAATCAAAAGAATTCTTGAGTCTCGGAGAAGTAAAAGTTGTAAAGACCAGAAAAGAACTTAGGAATGAATTAAAGATTCGTGAGTCCGGTGGATTTTATATTACGACAATTCAAAAATTCTGTGACAGAAAAGATGACCCGATTGGATTGATAAACGAAAGAAACAATATCATCTGTTTTAGTGATGAAGCCCATAGAACTCAGCTGGAAAACGCAAAACAGATAAAGTTCACCAAAGATGCAGACCAGAATATGAAAGCTCTTGTCTCAAAACCGTATGCAAAGGTTCTTAGAGAGGCTCTTCCAAACGCGACTTTTGTCGGTTTTACAGGAACTCCAATCGATGAGACATATCAGACTTTTGGAGAAGAAATTGATCGCTACACAATGGATCAGGCAGTGGCAGACGGGCTAACAGTTCCAATCAAATACCATCCACGCATTGCAAAAGTTTTGGCAGATCCAAAAACTGTCGCTCAGATTGAAGCTTATTACAAAAAGTGTGCGGATGAGGGAGCAACAGCAGAAGATATAAAAGCAAGCAAAGAAGCCATGAGTTCTATGGAAATAATTCTTGGCGAGCCGGGAAGACTTTCAAAACTTGCAATTGATATTCATGATGATTTTACCAGTCGTTGCGAAAAAGATCCTGAACGTGTTCAAAAAGCCATGATTGTCTGCGCAAACAGAAAAATTGCTTATGACCTTTTGTGTCAGTTCAAAGAAAAATATCCCGAATGGTTTGAGGAAAAGAAGCATCCTGATGGAATGAAAGTGGATGCCGAAAAACTTTCTGAACTTAAGGATATGCCATATATTGCAATGGTCGCCAGTGTCGGTTCAAATGACAAAGAAGAAATGTACAACTATCTTGGCGGCGTAAAAAACGATGAACGAAGTGACAAACTTGATGTTGCATTTAAACAGCCGGAATCAAACCTTCGTCTTGTTATTGTAGTCGATATGTGGATTACAGGTTTTAGCGTTGATACTTTGACTTACATGTATAACGACAAGCCCCTTCAAAAGCACGGACTTATTCAGACAATCAGCCGAGTAAACAGAAAATATCCGGGAAAAGATTACGGTCTTATTATTGACTACATCGGTATTCGAGAAAATATGCTTGAAGCAATGAAAATCTATGGTGGAGGGCAAGGTGGAAAAGGTCCTTCTACTGATGACATTGAACAGGCAACTGAAATCTTCCGCGAAAATCTTGAAATCATAAAAGCTCTTTTCAAAGAATTCGATTTGAATCCTTTTATTGATGTAAACACAACTGACATTCAAAGATACAAACTTTTGAATTTAGCCGCAGAGTATGTTTATAAATCTACAGAAGAATTGAACCTTGAAAACAAGGGAACAAAAGCAGCAAAGAAAGTTTCTTTCAAAACATATTTCTTGAAAATAGTAAAAAGACTTAGAGCCTCTTACGATATTTGCCAGCCTTCAGGAGAGCTTTCAGAAGAAGAGTCTGCATTAGCTCAGAGCTTTATGGCCATTGCTGGCTTTGTTCGCAAGATGAGCGGAACGACCGATTTGGATACAGATTCAATGAACAAGTATGTGGCAAAAATGGTTGAAGAGGCTCTTAAATACAGCAATGTGGAAAACATCCTTCAGGAAGGAGACCAGGTAGATATTCTTGGACCAGAATTCCTGGAACGACTGGCTGATGTTAAAATGCCTGCAACCCGGCTTGAAGTCTTGATGAAGCTTCTTCGCAAGAAAATTACTGAATATGGAAAAGTAAATAAAGCTTCTGCAAAAAAATATAAAGATATGCTGGATGAAACAATTGCTCAGTATCACGACAGGAGAAAAGCTCTTTCCGCACAGGAAGCAGGAGATACTCAGGATGTTACAGCAGACCAGATTATTGCAAGCGCAACAATTCAGGCAGAAACAATTCTTAAAGATTTGAATGAAGATAAAGAACGCTTTAGAAAACTTGGACTTACATTTGAAGAAATGGCTTTCTACGACATTCTGATAAAAATGCGTGATGAAAAAGATTTCGAATATGGCGAAGATGTTTTTGATGCAGATGTCGGCATTATGGTAAACAAGAAAATCCAAAAACTTGCAAAGAAAATAAAAGAGCTGATTGATTTGAAATCCAGTTTCACCGATTGGCTGAACAATACAAATGTCCGCAACCAGCTAAAATCAGATATAAAATTCTGTTTGTTTGATAATGGATATCCTCCAATTTATTCTCAGGATGTATTTAATCAGGTAATGGAACAGGTAGAGAATTATAAAACTTATGAGGAAGAGTAGGTGGATAAAAAAACAAAATCCCTTCGAAATAGACTTTGACTCATATATCCTTCAGAGTGAACCAGAACAAAAAAGAAAACGGAAAACTTTGTCAGAAAGCTATCTGCTTGCAGCATATCGACGGGCTTACTCCTTTAAAATATCTTTACGATACTGCCAAGCGGAATATTGATGGTGACATTACTATTGAAGAAGACAAGCAGTTTATTGATTCCTATTACGAAACTTGACAGGGTAGAACATATGTTGAAGATGATGCAGAAGCACGTACTAAGGATATTGCATTGTACATTGGTAAAGGATTCACGCACAAAAGACTATCTTTCAGAACTTGTAAATGGGGTTTAATGTGCATAAAATATAAATTACTGTAATTCCTAAAGTAGATTAAAAGGGTATGTAGCAGAAATATGAGAAGCTTAAATTAGCAATGATAAGTTTTAATGATGAATTTAGGCCTGTGATTCTTTTGATTGAAGTTATGGATTAATATTCTTTATAGGAGAACTGTAATGAAAGTATTAACAGAAGAAAGAATTAGAAATTCTATTCAGAAATTCTATAGTTCAATTCAGAATGATGAAAATGCGCGGTATAAGTCATGGGAACACTGTTACAAAATATTTGAAGATAAACAGGGCAAGAACGATTCAGATACGATAGATCTACTTTCACTTAATCTTGCTTTCTATTTAGCAAGTTGGGGTATGTATAGAGGTTCTTCATTTTTATTACAAAAAGATTATAAAGTTCATAAAGATGCTGTAATAGAAATGCAGAAACCTAAATATAATATACTAAGAGCAGCAACTCCTGAGATTTTGATTACTGACGAAGCATTGCTTAAAATATGTGAATTACAATATCAGTTGGGTAATGTATATACTAAGGTAAAAAAAACAGTAGTAAAGTCTAAAACTGCAATTACAGATACACTTATAACCAAGATACTAATGGGCGTCTTTGGATGTATTCCAGCTTATGATCGCTATGTGAAGTATTCTTTAAAAGAATATGGAATAGGAACTCCTTTTTTTACAAATCCTGTTGTAAGCTTAAAAGAATTATATAACTTTTATATTGAAAATAAAAATGTTTTGGATGAAGAAAGAGAAAAAATAAATACACATGGGATTATATATCCGCACATGAAAGTAATTGATATTCTTTTATGGCAAATTGGCTTTGATAATGATATCAAAGGAAAATTAAAGAAAGCAGACGAAGTATAAAGGGTAAGTAACTTTAAATCGTAATTGACATGCAGAATGATGTTATAGCAAGTTTAACAGCTTTTTTTTGCAATGAAGTCCTGTCTGATTAATGAGCCATGGAATGAATTTTCCGCTTGCTTTAAGGGCTTCTGCAGCAGCATGTTCAGGTCTACTGCAGCAGGAAACTTTTATCATTAAGTCCACGTTTACTTTGTGCAGAAATACGCGCGTTTTATTATGCCGCCTTTTGGAGTTGCATTGGTAACTGCATCAAGCTGAGCGTCTTTGTCATTGCGTTTTTGTGTTAGAAATATTTTTTGTTTTTATGATTTTAAATCCCGAAGATTTAAGAATTTCTTTTACAGCACGAACAGCTCCGGTTGATTGCCTGCAAAGATAGTTGAAAGGGAAGGGGGTTGTACAGCTTGTAACAATCACAGCTTTTTTGCCTTTGTGCAGCGGAAGAGGAATTCCTCTTTTACTTTCTTTCATTAAAACATATACGAGGCGGTCAAAAAGAGCTTTTAATTGTCCGTTTATATTTCCCCAGTACACTGGGGTACCAGTAAGAAGTATATCACAGGCTTTTATTTCTTTGGCAAGTTTGTGTGCATCATCAGCCGGTAAAATACAGTTCATTTTTGAACGGCAAGTCATGCAGCCTTTGCAAAAATCAAAATTCAAATCAGAAATATTTTTCCAGATAATCTGACTGCTTTTATATTTGTTTTGGATTTTTTCTACTTCAGCTTTTAAAGCTTTAACTACGTTTCCATTTTTTCTAGGGCTTCCATTTAATACAAGGATATTCATTATTCATCTCCTCCAAAAATTGAAGTAATCCATAATTTTATAAAACGGTCTGTGTAAGTATTTCCTTTTTCCCAATAATCCGGCTCACTTTTTTTCAATAACACAGATTCAATACAGCCCCAAAGTCCGGATACAAGGATGCTTACATCAAGGCGTGGATTTGTGGATTTAGCTATTCTCTGTCTGACTGCTTCTTTTAGAAGTTTTTCTCCGGTCCTGTTACAGACATAATATTCTTCAATAACTTCCGGGCTTGCATCATCAGCAGATTTTATTCCCTGCATTACAAGAAGAGCCCGCCGCGGGGTTTCAAAACACCAGTCGCGATAGGCTTCAATTGCACTTTGAATCTGTTTTTTTATTGTTTTTTCTTTCTGAGTTGCTTCTGTAAGTCTGATATTTAATTTATAAAGACAGTCAAGTGATATTTCTTGAAAGAGACGGTCCTTGTCTTTGTAATAATGATAGATATTTGTGGCCGTAATTCCGCAGGCAGCTGCAATTTCCCGCATTCCAATCTGCTCAGGATTCTTTTGCATAAGAAGTTCAAGACTCTTTTCTTTAATTATTTTTTTTATTTCAGTATTTGGTTTTCGCATTATTGTTTCTCTTAATATAACAATGTAAATGTAACACTGTTAAATTAAGAAGTCAACACTTTTTTTGCATAATGCATAGTGATGGTTAATATTGATATGTATTACAATTCACGAAAAATTATTGAGTTTCATAAAAAACCTGCTTCATTAATTGCTACACCATAGGGGTTATAATAATAGAGTTTGGAGGTGATTTTATGTATTTTATTATTTTTCTCATTTTTATTGTTTATTATTGTCCCATAGTTTTAATTCTTGCAGGGATTTTAGTTCTGTTTTTTGTTTGCTATAAACTTTTTAATAATAATCATTCTTCAACAGGACGCTGCGTAAAAAAACATCCTGCTAAAAATAATAATCCCTCCTGCTATGTCCCAGGGAAAATAATTGTGGATGACTTTGACGAGTTTGATGATTTTGATGATTTTTATGAGTTCTGTAATTCCACTGTCTGTGAGAATGCAAGAAGAGACTTGAAGTCTGCCGGAGAGAGTCATATTTCCGAAACTCCTGAATCTTCAGACTCAGGCAGTTTTCTTTATGGCGGTCTTCCTTATGGCGATGGAGAAATCTTTTTTGAAAGTGATGAAGCTGCAGACGCCTTTCTGTAATAGTCTGGACTTTTACAATATAGCGGAAAAAATCGAATTTTTATAAAAAAAACTGACCCTGCTTCATTTCGTGCTACACCCCCTGGTTTATAATTAAACCAGAATTAAAGAGAAGGAAGTAGTTATGGGTTTTATTGATTTTATGGTTTTTGTTGTTGTTGAAGTTGTAATTATCTGTCTTGGCACGGGGATTCTATCCGGTGCATCGGAGAAAGACAGTAAAAAATATCGCAAGCAGTGAATATCATTTGGTCAAAATCAGTGGGAATTGCGGATTTGAAAAAGCCGGGCTCAGATGTATAGGCTTCGGTAGGTTCCCGCTTCTTTTGAACTGCCACAGTGAGGTCTGTTTGCGGTTGTACTGTGTTTGAATTAATTACAGTACCTTGCCGCAAACAGAATATTTTTAAAGCGATAATTACGGTTTTATATTACCGTATTTTTATGTAGCCTGATGCTTTTCCGTATTCAGGATCTTCCCATATTCCAAAATGATTTTCATCATTAATTGAATTGCCGGTTACTATTATACCTTTTCCTGCCCAAAGGTTCAGGCTACCCTTATAAAAGGTATTATTAATTTCGAGGATGACAGTCGTTTCGTTTTTGAGTGTAACTGTGCAGGGAATCAGGTTGTATTCATTATCGGTTGCAATAAAGTCTTCGTAATAACTGAATTTCAGCTGCTCTCCCAGTGTACCGGCTGTAACTTCATATTTTCCGTCGCCTTTCTGAGTTACTGTCAGTAGTGAAGCCTGTGCTGTTTTAATTGTCGCATAATCATAGCTTCCGACTGCGAAAGTGGTTTTTGTTATAATATACTCAGGCTCATTTGCAAAATATGTTGAAGTGAATGGTGTTTCGTATTCAGTATAGGAATCAGTGTAATTCTGGCAGGCGCTGTGCCCGTACTGAACTGAAGCATAAGTATCATCTTTGAGGCCTGAAACTTTTGAAGGAACATGTTTTATAAGACGATGTCTGGTTCCAGGTTCAGATGTAATTTTTGTTGTTTCATAGTATTTGTTTGTATCATCGTATTCAAAAGAAAGAGGGGAGTCTACCCAAATTACGGAACCCGGAGCTTTTGTCTGTAATGAATACAGTTGGTTGAGTGTAGAAGCAAGGTCAGTTTTATACTTTGCTGAGGCGCTTCCTGAAGTATAATCTGCCCACTCTGCGGAATCACTTCTAAAATATATTTTTCCGTTTGCATCAGTGTTGACTGTTACTGAAAGTGCATTTTTGTAAGGAAGTTCAGGAGAAAAGTCTTCCCCGAATAAGAAGGAAACGGAGATTGTAGAAGAGCCTGAGCTGGTTTCTGATATTGCAATATAGCGTACAAGACTGTCAGATTCTTCACCGCAGTTTTCGTTGAGGTTGGCATTTACGATAGTTTTTCCGCTGATGTCTTTAAGTGCTGTTCCATCAATGAAGAGAGCAATCGTATTTTTTTCAACGTTTTCTGTGTTTACCTTGAAATCAACTGTTGTGGTGACGTTTCTGTCCGAAGAAGAACCGCTTTCAGTGGTGCTTGTAATGTCGAGAATTGTGTATGAAAGTGCAGTTTTTCTTTCCGGTGCGCATATGGAAGCTGTCGTGTTTGCTGCAACTTCCTGGAATTTTACTGCCTCTGGAATTGTCTGTTCATCGAGGCGGGCATAACTTTTTATTGTGAGCGTAAGTTCAGTATCATCTGAAGCCTGTGTAATAGATGTAATATGTAAAGGATCTGAACCTGAATAAAATTCGTCTGAACCGTTAAGAGAGAATGTTGCATAATTTGCAGTTTCGTGTCCGGATACTGTTGTTCCCTGCGATGAAGCTGCCTCTGCTTCTGCTCCTGTAAATCCTGAAGAAGAAGCAGATAAATCTCCGCCTGTATATACGTCACTGCAGCTTGCAAAAATAAGCGAGGTGATTCCAAGTGCTAAAATATATTTTTTCATAAGCGTTTTCTCCTTTCAGTTTATATTTTTACTGCGAACATAATGTTCATTGCCCATGTCGGATTTGTAGTTCCGGCTGAAGTTCCATAAATCATGTATGAATCAAGCTGTGCCTTTTCGCCGAGGAACCATGTAAATCCGAATCTTGCAGTTGCATCCGGAGTTGCAGCGCTGAATGAGTTTGTCTGTTTTTCTTCTTCTGCATCGTCTTTACCTGCACCGTCCCCGTTTTTTGCCGTATAACTTCTGCCTGTTACAGTAGTTTCGCCTGCTGTATTTGTGAAGGTCGTTACTGAAGTTTCCGGGATATTGCTGTTGGTCTTTACGGTCTTTTTCCATTCCAGTGAACCGCTTGAAGCTGAAACGCCTATATTAATGTTGAATTTGCCTGGAATTACCCTGTAGACAAGTCCGAGGTCAAATTCTGGAGAAACTGTTGTTGTGAAGATTTCTGTTTCTGAAGCAGCTCCTGAAGTAGTTGTTTTCTTAGTTACTGTGGTATCGCCGTTTGTAAGATCTTTTGTACGTGTAGTTGTGATAGTTGTGTATTTATCTGCCCCGGTAAAAGTGTTTGAAAGAGATATTCCTGCCTGTGCGCGGGTCTTTAAGGTTATGTTTTCTCCCAGGTCAAAATCAAAGTCAAGTCTTGGTGTAAGGGTATTTTTCCAGTTTGAATAGTCGCCCTGATCCATCTTGAATGAAGTTGTCTGTCTTGTATTCAGGAGGGCAGTGTTTGCCGTATTTTTTGAATAGGTGTAAGTATTTTCGTTTGAGCGGAAGGACATCTGAAAACCTTCAGTTAAGGTGAACTGAGGAGTTACACAATCCCAGATTTTTTTGAAACTGAAACCTGTTTCAACTTCAAGGTAAGGGGTGTAAGTATTGTAATCATATGTTCCTTTGTACGACGGCTGTTCACTTGAGTCAATTGTGCTTGAGTTCAGAGTGGTTTTTGTGTTCCATGCAAGGTCAATGAAGCGGGAACTCTTTGTGAACTGAAATGTATTAAGCTTAAAATAAAGTTTCCGTTCGCCCATAAGGTACTTTGTCTGAATACCGTTGAAATTTATTCCGAAAGTGTTTTCGGATTTCTTATTTTCAAGGGTTGAATATTCAGTCAGACTAGTAGTTCCGTCTTCATGATTTTCGGAAGAATCTTTTGTTGTAGTTGTTCCGCTTTTATCCTGAATCATGCCTGTAGGGTCTGTTGCAGCATATCCCTGAAGGTTTGAAGAATCTATATTCCAGTAAAAGGTTCCTCCGATTTTGTTGTTCAGGTAAGTACTGAAGGCAAGATTATTTTTTACCCTTGAGTTTCCGCTTACCTGTGCAGAAGCTGAACTGTCAGTGTAGTCTGTATTTACACCGTCTAAAGAAATGCTGTCTTTTTTTGATGTTTCTTCTGTTTGTGTTCCTGCATTCATGTACCAGCCGTCATAAAGCGATATCCACAATTTCGGGCTGAATCTTTTTCCATATCCTGCGCGAATTGTTCCGTCACTCATGCCGTAGCTTCCGAAGAAAAGTGTGTCTTTTCCCTCAACTCCGGTATCGAATGAATCAACAAGACCGTCTTCAATAAGACCGCCTGTAACTGTTTTTGTGTTGGAAGAAGGAGCTTCAGAAAACGCTCCTCCGGCCATAAGTACTCCTGCAACTGCAAGGAGCAGAACTTTTGTTTTTTTCATACAATCTCCATATTTTTATTGTTTTTATATTCAGGAGGGGAAAGCCTTCCCCTCGCTCCAGCCCGCTCCGCGGTCTTTTGCTACCCCTTCTAGCGGGCTCAAGCGCCGCCCGCAACGCCTGCTATGATTCTTTTTTTAAGAAAAAGTTACGGCTGTTTCCAGTACAAATATTTCTGCCAGTCTTTATCGCTTCTAAAGCATTTTGCAAAATTATCCCAGTCCTGCTTGTAAGATTCTCCACTAAGGACTTTAGATTTACTTCCACCTGTATAATCAGAGTTGGTTGTATAATACCAGTTTTGCTTAGCTGCATAAAAATATACTTTTCCAAGTTTTGAACAGCCTGTAAAACATTCCTTACCGATTCTTGTGACATTTTCTCCAATTGTTACGTTATACAACGATGTACAGTCCTTAAATGCACAATCGCCAATACTTGTAACGGTTTCAGTAATACTTATAAGGTGAGTAGAATCATATCCCAATGAAGAACATCCATAAAATGCATAGCTGCCAATAGACGTAGCATCATCAAATTGAACTTTTTCTAAGGTTGTACAATTCATAAAGGTACCATACCTTATCATTCCGGTTCCTGTATATTTTACCTTTACAAGATCAGATGGAATGTAATAAGTTTTATAGGATCCATTATCAATATATCTCTGGCTTGCTGCCGTTCCGCCTGTATAAGAATCTGTTCCAAAGACATAACCAAACAAAAGGTCATAAGAACTTGAAACTCCCGGGGATTTCTTTCCTCCTATGAATGGGCTTGTATAGGATTCAAGTTTTGTACAGGCAGAGAAGGCTCCTTCACCAATAACCGTAACAGTCGAAGGAATTGTTAAATTAACAACCTCATTTCCCGTAAATGCATATTCGCCTATTGTCGTAACATAACCGTTATTCAGGAATGTCTGTAAAGGAAATTTTGAATAAGCGTTTGCAAAAGCTTTTTTTCCAACATAAGTTACCTTATTTGTTGTAATGTTGAATGTGTATGTATTTCCCATATTCTGGAATGCATAATCAGGAATCTTATTATCTTTAAAACTGTTTATAGTTATTGTAGAAAGGTTAGAATCTATGTAATAAGTTTTTGTGTTCTGAACTATAGATCTATACCATGTTGCATCACTGCCGGTTGGAGCTTTTGTTGTAAAATAATATCCAAAGTTATAATCAAGATACGGCAATGTAATAGAAGTTAATCTCTGACAGTGTCCAAAAGCAGCATTTCCCATGTAAGTTACAGAGTCTGGAATAATCAGTTTAGAAACATTAGTTCCATAAAACGCTCCGATTCCAATACTTGTAACTCCACTACCTAAATTTACTGCGGTTACATTGTTACATTCAGAGAAAGCGCCATTTCTGATCTTTCCCCTGCTGACAGAAACTGTATTTACATTTGGGATATAGTACGTATTTGAATCACTGGAATTTTCTATATCCCCATACTGTATAGTTTTTGATCCGCCTGTATATGACTGAGTTCCAAATAATGAACCAAAGAAAATCGGCATACTTTCACTCGTACCCAGGAACGGAAGAGAAATTTCCGTGAGTCCTTTGCAGCCTGTGAAAATCGCAGAGCCCATGCTTGTAACGCTGTCTGGTACTGATACTTTGGTCAGCTTGATACAGTTTTCAAAAGCATAGCCACCAAGATCAGTTAATTTTGAACTTGAATCAAAGCTTATTGTTGTCAGCTCGGAACAGTCACTGAATGCGGAACTTCCTATGCTGGTTACCGAAGCTGGAATCGTTATTTTCATAAAGTTAGCACTACATCCTCTAAAAGCCGAAGCACCTATTGTCTTCAATGCAGATGGAAGTGTAAGAGGAAATGAGTTGCCGCTATACAGCTTAGTACAGCCTTCAAAAGCCGAACCGCCGATTGCCGTCAACGAAGAAGGAAGCGTAATTTTATACAGTGCTGTACAATTCTTGAATGCACTGGTACCTATAGTTGTCATGCCTGAAGGAAAGTCAACACCGGTAAGCTTTGAACAGCCGCTGAAAGTATATTCATTTAAAGCTGTTACAGTGTAAGGAATAGTAACGGTCTGAAGCTTTGAACAGTTAAAGAATGCATAGCTTCCTAAACTTGTTAAGGTATTAGAAGAATCAAACTCCAGCGTTGAAGCTGATGAACATCCGTCAAATGCATGACTTCCAATACTTTTAGTGCCATTTGGAATTGTAATTGAAGAAAGCTTACAGTTCGAGAAGGCATAGCTTCCGATGCTTGTAATTCCACTCGGCAAAGAAACGCCCGTCATGCTTGAACAGCCGCTGAAAGTGTAATCATTTATCGCTGTAACACCTGAAGGAACTGAAGCATACGTAATATAAGAACAGCCACAGAATGCATAACTTCCAATAGTTTTTACGCCAGATGGAATTGAAATGCTGCCTGAAAGTGATGAACAATTGTAGAAGGCATAATTACCAATGCTTGTTGCTGAAGCAGGAAGATTTGCTGAAGTAAGATAACTGCAATTATAGAACGCATAAGCTCCGATTGATGTAATATTTGATGGCATGCTTACCGAAGTAAGGTTACTTCTATAGTAGAATGCGTAATTTCCGATTGAAGTAAGATTTGCGTTCTGGTTGAGCGTAAGTGCAACTTTGACTGAAGAATATGAAGCAAGGTGCTGTCCTACAGGGCTTATTGAAGATGCCGTAGATCCGGTTACGTCCGAAGTTTTTGCATCTGTGATTATGATTTTTGCAGATGTAAGGCTGTGTGCCTTTATCTTTCCAAGCAGTGTGCTGAGTTCTGCAACACTAGTAATGTAACCTGAATCGCATTGTGCCCAGAAAGTTATGTCGTCATTTACAATCAAACTTGTTTCTGCAGTATATGTGTCTCCTGTTCCATCACTTTCGGAGTTCCAGTTTCTGAAGGTGTAACCAGTTCCATAATAGAAATATGTGCATGAAGGCAGGATTATCTGAGTTCCCATGTCTACGTGTGTTTCTGAAGGCATGTCGTCACAGCCGGTGATTGAAGAAGCAAATTTTACCTTGCACTGAAGCTTGTCGAATTCTGCGTATGCCGTTACATCTCCTGTCGGCATTGTAAAGGTGTAGTAAATTCCGTTTTCGCCAGTTTCTTCCGTTATTTCGATTTCTTCTCCATCTGAATTTTTTACGCTCAGAGATTCTGCCCGATATGCGTAAGTTTCGTCAGGTACAATGGTAATTACAGCCTCTTCACCTGGAAGGTAATAATCACGGTCTGTGCTTAAAGATCCGTTTATAATGTTTTCGTCATACAGGACTTTCCAGCCTTTTAGTGCAAAATCAATTGAAATTGAGATTTCACCATCAGGCATTGCAAATTGCCAGATTTTACCGGCTTCAATTTCAGTGAGGGGAACGTTTTCTTCTCCGCAGGTAATTGTGATAGAACCAGCTTTGTAATCTTCATCAGGAGTGAGGGTGAGGGTAATGAAACTTCCGGCCATTGCAGAGGTCATGTTTGAGCTTACACTGCCGTGTTCGACTGAAGGAATTGTTATTGAGTAGAAGATTCCGCTTCCTTCTTTCCACTGAGCGTAGAGGGTTGTAGTTTCGTTAAGAATAATTGTCTGACCGTTTGCATATGAAGTACCGCTTCCGTCCAGGGTTGTATTCCAGCCAGAGCAGTAAAAGCCTTCAAGGGAGAATGTGCTTGCAGGAAGCTGAATTGAACTACCTGCAGGAAGACTTATTTCTTCCATTTCGCCTTCTGCATTATCATTTCCTTTATTGAAAGAAATAGTGCAGGTCATTCCCCACTGTGCGTAAAGTGTAATGTTGTCTTCCGGAATAAAAGTTGCCTTGTCATCATAGCGATCCCCGGAGCCATCCTTTGCAGTATTCCAGCAGGCAAAACCGTAGTCTGGGCGCGTAAAAATATTTTCCAGGAGGGTGACTTCTTCCCCTTCAAGGAGTGTCTGGATTTGAATTTCTCCGTCACCACTATTTGGATCATAGAAAATAGTTATAACTTTTTTCCATGAAGCAAACAGTTCCATATCTGAGAGTACAGGGGTTTCAAAATCAAATTCTGTACCGAATGAAGTATCTGAATACCATCCCATAAAGCGGTATCCGTCTTTTTCTGGAGAAGCCGGTTTTTGTACCCGGTATCCTTCTGCAACAATCTGATCTCCAATTTGATTTCCGCCGTTTGTATTGAAAGTTATTGTGCATGGAGTTTTCCATATTGCGTAAAGAGTTGTGTCATCTGCAAAGGTTGCTGCACTTTCAGGTGTATAGGAAGTACCTGTGCCGTTTGATTCTGTATTCCATTCAGCAAGAACTTTGCCAGGATTTGTAAAAGAAGATTCCGGAAGTTTTATTGAAATATCCTCAGGAACTGTCAGTGTGCAGGTAGTTTCGCTTTCGTTATTTGCATTGAAAGTCAGGGTATGGGGAATTGCCCACTGGGCGTAAAGAGTTATATCTTTGGTTACTATAAGTGAAGTTCCATCTGAATACCCTGTTCCATGTCCGTTTGAATCTGTATTCCAGGCAACGAACATTTTTCCTTCATCATGAGTAAGGAGAGGGACGGAATTGTCGTCTGCTACTACAGGAAGATTAATGATTGTGCCGGCTTTAACGGTAATAGTTTTGAGCTGTGAGGATTCCCCGGTTCCGCCGTTTACATCAAAGTTTACCGTATACGAAATGTTTGATTTATCCGGCTCTTCTGAAGTATATTCGCTACTGCAAGAAAGAAAAGAAAAGGTTCCTAAAAAAAGAACTGCCAAAAAAAGGAAGGTTTTATACCCCCCCTCGTACATTTTTATAGTATTTTTATTAAGAAAACTAGGTATGCGCATAAAAATAATTATAACACGTTGTTATAACAATACAAGAAAGTTTTAATAAATATGTAAAGTTTATTTAAATAATATACTTCCCGGAAATCATCAGTTTATGATGATTCCCGAAAAGTATATTATTAAATTCTAGACGGTCCAGGTTTCTTCTTTTGTCTGAAGACTAAGCATTTTTGTAAAAACAGATTTCTTGTTTTTTTGTAAGTCTTTTGGACTTCCTTCTTCGCATACTTTTCCGTTTTTTAATACAACGATTTTATCTGCAGCTGCTACTGTTCTCAGACGGTGTGCTATTACCAGTACAGTTTTCCCTTTGAGCAGTCTGGAGAGGGCAGCCTGGACTTCCGTTTCGTTTTCTCCTATGCTTCTTTAAATGCTTTAAATGAATAAACCGTTTGCTGGAAAGCCAGATACAGATGAATGGAACCATTCCGAAGATCTGTGCTGCCGCAGACAGAAAGAGGCCTGTAAAGGTAAGTATTTTGTATTTCCCTGCAAAATTTATAAGCTGTGCCAGGGGTGATTTTTTCTTTCTGCTGGTTGATTCTGATGAACCGGCAGATTCTTTTGTACTTTCTAAATTAACGGAAGAAGACATTTATTACTCCTTAGTTAGCGTTAACTAACTTATAGAGTTAATTTACATAACAGTGTTATGAATGTCAAGAGAATTATAGATAAGCATGAAGGGTTAGGGCAGAATTATCAGGATTATTAAAGGAGCTTATACTCGTAGTCTCAGGCGTATCAGTAGTAATTTTTGAAAAAGCATTTTATTATTACTTACAGGAGTTTTTATGAAAAAGTTTTTAGTCCTGGCTTTACTGTTTGCTGCAGGTTTTGTGGCTTCAGCACAGAATCTTTACTATAGATATGAAAAAATATCTTATAATGATGCAACTGAAAAATATCATACAGATTATTTTATAAGGATCTGCAGGGTTCATGATGACGTCAGCATCAGTTATAAGGACTATTTACTGAATGAGCTTTTCGGAAAGGAATACGACTATTACAGGACAAGGATAGTCGTGAACATTAACGGAGACATCATCAGCTTCTATGAGGAATATTCAGATGAATATTTACCTGTTGCACAGTTTAAGATTGAAAGTGACGCAGCTTTAACCAGCTTTAAGGATTTTGATGAAAGCAAAAGCAGTCTTGCAGAAGTTACTGAAACTTTTAATCAGCTCTGTAAGACGGAAAACAAAGATAATAAGCCTTATAACGGATGGTCGTACGGCGGAAAGTTATTTAAGCTGAACAATAACGGCGAATATTTCTGGATTGGTTATGATGATTACTGGCTTGTTAAAAAGAATGGAAACAGTTTTATGGGCTACAGAGTCGATTATAAAAACCGGTATTCATTATTCTCTCTGGAAGAACGGAATCCAAGCGTAGTCTGTTATGCACCGGGTAAGGCTGCCTGCATGAATAGTTTAGGAAATGTAATGAGAACTGATATTTCTGATTTATCAAATCCAAAGCAGGATATGACTTTATGGAACAAATTCATTAATGCCGTAAAAAAATGTGATTCAAGTGAATTAGGCAAAATGCTGGACCATCAGCTTTCTCCTTCAGATTTCAATGAAGAACTTCAGAAAGATGTAATTACGATAATTGCAGAAACAAAAAATCCTGACTTTATATTGAATGCCTTTAAAGCCATTGATGCAGCTTATGGAATTTTTTATCCGTCATACGGCGGATCAGATAATCCCCTGCAGTATCTTATTGAACAGAAAGATTCAAAAAGCGTAAGGAAAGTTCTTGAATGGAAAAATGAACTTGCAGATTTTGCTTCTTTCAACGGTCAGTTTTCACACGCATCTCCTGTACGTAAAGCCGTGGACCTGGATGATGTGGAAATGGTAAAGACAGTTCTTCCATATGTAAAGGATGTTAACAAAATTATCTGCATGGGTTCAAAAGAATCAGACGGAGGAGGTAGTTATAACCATACATGTAACCTTCTTTCTTTTGCAAAGAGTGAAGAAATGAAGAAAGTTCTTATATCTGCAGGAGTAAAAACTTTAATTCCTTATAACGGATATGAGAAGGAAACCTGCCTCATTGATTCAAATGTAAACATCCGGGATTCAGCAGGTCTTTCCGGAAAAAAAATTGACAGGCTTAATAACGGGGAAAAAGTAAAAGTCATTGCAATTGATCCATACTTTTATGACATTGACAACTACAAAGGCCACTGGATTCAGATTGAATATTCAGATGGAAAGAAAAAGGGATACATCTTTGAAAAATATCTGAATCAGTACTGGCAGTAAAAGGCAGTCAAAACTAACTTACCATTTGTATCCTCTTCTTTAATCGGCAGGGTGCAGGGGAGAAAATGCCGGAATTTTATTCAGTCTTTTGTTTTTGGAGGATTCATGTCTGAGACAACTTTGTTTACATCCGGGAAAATTGCTCCACGGCTTTTACGTTTTGCGCTTCCAGTTCTCGGGGCTTTGTTCTTACAGTCCTTTTATGGTGCGGTTGATCTGCTGATTGTAGGGCAGTTTGGAAATGCTGCTGATGTTTCTGCTGTAGCAACCGGAACCATGATGATGCAGACCATAACTTTTATAATCGTTGGGCTTGCTATGGGTACAACCATTCAGATGGGACAGGCTTTGGGTGCCGGGAAAAAAGAAAAGGCCGCAGATATTGTGGGAACGAGTGTAATCTTTTTTGCCCTGCTTGCAATTGTTGTTACTGTCCTGATGATTTTTCTTACAGAGCCGTTTGCACTTCTTATGCAGACTCCAGAAGAAGCCTTTGATAAAACCTGCAGGTATGTTCACATCTGTTCGGCAGGAACGGTTTTTATAACAGCTTACAATATGATGGGCGGTGTTTTCAGGGGAATGGGAGATTCTAAAACTCCGCTTCTGACGGTACTTGTTGCCTGCATCATTAATATTTTTGGAGATCTTCTTTTTGTTGCGGTTTTTCATATGGCTGCAAGCGGGGCTGCCCTGGCAACTGTGATTGCTCAGGCTCTCAGTGTTTTTTTCTGTCTGACTGCTGCAAAAAAAAGAGGCCTTCCTTTTGCTCTTTCAAAAAAGAATATCCGCTGGCAGGGAAATCTTGTGGCCTTAGTCTGTAAAACAGGTGCGCCAATTTCACTTCAGGACGGACTTGTTACGGTTTCGTTTCTTGTGATTGCGGCAATCATTAACGGGCTTGGTCTTATTGCTTCGGCTGGAGTAGGAGTTGCAGAACGGGTCTGCGGATTCATCATGCTTGTTCCTTCTGCATTTTCTCAGTCTTTGAGTGCTTTTGTTGCTCAGAATGTCGGAGCAGAAAAATATGACCGTGCAAAAAAAGCCTTGCTGTATTCCATTGCGGCCTCTCTGGCCTGCGGTCTTTTTATGGGATATTTTGCTTTCTTCCACGGAAATCTTCTGGCTGCAATTTTTTCAAAAGACGGAAAAGTAGTTGCTGCTGCTCATTCATATCTTAAAGCTTATGCCATCGACACTCTTTTTGTTTCTTTTCTTTTCTGCTTTATCGGATATTTTAACGGCTGCGGAAAAACTTCCTTTGTTATGATTCAGGGAATCATTGGTGCGTTCGGCGTACGAATTCCGGTTTCGTATTTAATGAGCCGTACGCTGAATCCAACACTTTTTAGAATCGGTCTTGCAACTCCGTCATCAACTTTCGTGCAGATTATTTTGTGCGGAATTGTATTTTTGCTCTTGGAGAAGAATCCAAGTGAAAAAGACAAATCAGTTTTTAGAATGTATAAAGAATGCGAATCATAAATCTTGTTGAAAATGAAATCGGTGATAGCGGCTGTGATGCAGCTCACGGACATTATGACCATTCAGGCGAACTGTCCAATGATTTTCTTACTTTCTGCCTTTTATAAAAATTACTGCAAAAACGAATGATATTACGTCGCTGATTAAAGAAGCCCAGAGCATGGTGACGATGTTGTGACTGGTCATTGCCAGAATAATTGAGGAAGGCACAAAGACGATTACATCCCGGAGCAGGGCGAGCAGGGTGGATTTGCCGCTTTTCCCCAGGGACTGGAGCATGATGGCGGAAGACTTTATAAAGCAGGTAAGGATGATTCCGATCAAAAAGACTCTGACACAAAGTCAGCTAATCACGTTAATATTTAAATTGGCCGATCTTCCGAAAACGGAAGGTGATATAACTTTCCCGAACGGGAAAATCAATAAAAAAAGACCTGATATGCGAAAATATTTTCCCGTTCGGGAAGATGATTTGTGTTGTATTTTAGCCCTTATATAGCTGATATATCTTACAGAGGAGTTTGAGTAATTATTTATAGTTCACCCAGAATTCTCTGAGCAGCCTCCTTAATCTGTTCCCTTAACTCTGGTGGATTCAATGCTTTTGCACCACCTGTGAATGACATAATCCATGAAGCAGTCTGGTTGAGCTGGTTTGTTTCAAAGGAAAGATATACTGTTCCGTCTGGATTTTCGCGAATAACCTGGTCTTTATGCCAGGTTCGTTCCATTACATAAGTCTTTAAGCTTTTTACAAATTCAATTTCAACTTTAAATTGTTCGCCACTGTTTCCCCAGGCACCCATCTGAACATCAATATGGTCTTCCAATTTGAAATCTTTTGGAATAGAAAACTTGTCTTTTGTAATGATACAGTTTCGCATTCGGGGCATTGCGTAAAGCCTGATTGCCTGGGAGTGGTGTGAGTAACCCAGTAAGTACCAGCTTCCTTTCTGGCAGATAATATGATAAGGATCAAACAATCTGCTTTGATAATTTGAATCTCTGGCGGTCTTATATTCCATATTCAAAGTTTGATGAAGCTTTGTTGCCTTCAGAACGTTCTCAAAAACACCGTCTTCAAAAGTTGTAATTGGATCAGAAATAAAATGAACTTCATTATTAATGAGAGCTGAATCAACAGTAATAGAATCAGGAAGCATTTGAATCAGCTTATTCATCAAATCACGGAAGGATTTTTCCATGGGGGTATTCTTATACTGCTCCATAAGCGGTAGAATTGTTGAAAGTGTAAGAAGTTCTCCTTCCTTCAGCATTACCTGATTTAGAGAAAATGTTGAATCAGTGTAGTAATATCCGTTTTTTCGAAAATCAAATTCAATAGGTGCATCATATTCAGTTTTAAGGATATCAATATAACGTCCAAAAGTACTACGACTGAAATCAGTTCTTAGTTTTTCGTTTAGTTTGTTTGCATTGGGATATTCACCATTTCGTATCGACTGTTCAATCTGAAATAAATAGCGAAGCATATGTGTAGCATTGCGTTCTGTAACCACTTTTTTCTTCTGAGCCATATAAAACCTCTTTTTAATTATATCACACTTTTTTTGAGGGTGCATCATTATTTGCGACACCCCTTGATTTATAATTGAAATGAAGATAAGGAGGTACCTATACGTCCACGTCAAGGCACGCTTCGCTTAGAACCTTGACATGTCCGTTTAAGCACCTCCCTGAATAATAGTGAGGTGCTTATGAAAACACAGATTTTGATTAAAACAGCAAACGATTGGTTTGAATTTTCAAAGAGCAAAACAGGACAGCTCGATTTTGTTGGCAAGTGGGAGAATGATTCTCTACCTGATGTGGAAGGATATCAGGAAATTGTTTCAAGCACTTATTTTTCTCCAGCCTGGTATATATTTGTTCAGAGTGCTTTGAATTGTAATCCGATTATTTATGTTGCATCTGATGTTGATGTATCTGACAAAGATACTTTTGATTATCTGGTACATATTGGACCGCTTATTGCAGCAGTTGAGGCAAAAGATTCTCTTCTTGCTGGTGAATTATTTTTACGCCGTCGGGAAGTATTCGAAAAGTTTGCTCAGCTTACTCAGTACATCATGGAACCTTTGTGCGTGGAGATTCTTTTCTCTATCTGTTATGGAAAGATGAATAATCTTGATGCAGATGAAATTCCTTTGATTTTTGAAAGCGCAAAAAAGAAGCTTGAATTTGATTCTTCACGTGAATCTTTGGAACAGGCTTTTATGCGCTATTTCAAGAAGAATTCGGTAACTCTTACTCTTCCTCTCGTAGGAACAAACTTCTATCATTGGGATGATGATATTGTACCGGAATCATTAACAAAGCTTACGGATAATCTGAATGCAGATAATTTACTTGGTAATGCAGAAAAGATTCGAGCTGCAAAACATTCATTCTACGAAGCTCTTAAGGTGTCTGCACAGGCTGAACCATACAATCAGGCAGATAAGAATGCAATTATTGTGTGTATTGAGAATGTTGAAGCAAAACTTTTTGGTAATCCGGGTCTTGAAAAAGCCGGACATATCCGTGCTCTTGCAGCAAAGATTATCCGCGAAGCAAAGCCAAAGATGATGTCATATTCTGCAAGACTTGTTAGTTTGAATTATCGTCAGATTGTTGTGCAGATGGTAATTTAACTCTTTACACCATATCAAGATACCGGTGATAAGCAGTGTGATATGCTCAGGCTGTTTATGAAGTATGGCTGGAGTATTTTGATATAGCAGATAAGCAGACATTAATTTCTTTTTTTGCTGTAAGTGATTCCGGAGAGACTTCACATTCTACTGCAAGGATTTTTACACCATGGGTTTCAGCTTCTTTAAGTGCGTCTGCAAAGTCTCCGTGTGTTTCCCGGTTTGGTGTAAAATACTTACAGCCTGTCATTTGTACAATAATTAATATCATACATTCGTATTCATGTTTTTTTGAAAGTTCAGTCAGTTCTCTTACATGTTTTAATCCGCGAAGGGTAGGTGCATCAGGAAAGAGTGCGACGCCGTCTTTTTCTAAAGTGCAGCCCTTTACTTCGATAAGACTTTTGTGACGCAATCCATCGTCGTCGTCATATTCGGCGTAAAAATCAAAGCGGGAATCTCCCAGGGTGTATTCCGGCTTTAAGATCTTGAGCTTTGGAAAATATGTTTTATTCTCGCGAATCCATTCTGCTGCAACTTTGTTTGGAGCCTGACTGTCCATGTTGATGAGGATTGTGTGCTGTGGCTGTGCAGGGTGGGGTTGTGAAGCGGAGGCATTTTGCATGGCATGAGTATTTTTAGCTGGGAGCGAGCTTTCTTCCGTCACGATTTTTTCCACCGCAATCAAATCGTATTTTGTCTTCCGCGCGGGATTGTCACTTTCTTCAAGATAGACTGTGGCGTCTGGCACAAGAAGTTCTTTGCATCGTCCGGTGTTCTTTACGTGCACGGTTTCGGTTTTTTCGTCCAGCAGAACATGGGCGATAAAGCGGTTGGGTCGATCGAGAAAGATTGCTTTGCGGATTTTTGGGTAGCGCATACTGGGGATTATAGCATGGAAGGAAGGAGTAAGAAAGTGTTCAGTATTTTGATTATAGCATGAATCTGGAATTTGTTTAATGATTTTTGCGACGGAAAATATCTGGTGATAAAAATGTCCGTTTCTCTATTAAGCTTTTCTTCCATATTTAAGTTGTGATTTAGTGTGATGAAAGTTGAAAAAATAAAACATTGCATTATATTTTAGGCTGTGTTTTAAGAAGACGGTGATGTCTGAATAGTTTAAAAAAGTGTCATTTGCGGAAGCACTGCAATGATATTACTTATCAGACAGCCCCTGATTTTAAACTTGTCATTTCGACTGAAGTGAAGCGGAATGGAGAAATCTTTTTCCCCACTGCGATTGAGGTGACAAAGCGATAAAAATTATTTTAAAGGAGAACACGATGAAAAGTATTTTGAAAAAAATCGCAGGAGTTGCGGTTGCTGCAGTTCTTGCATTGGGAATGTTCAGTTGTTCTAATGGCAATGATGATCCTGTTAAGGAAACAGTAGCAACCCCAGCATTCAGTGTTGCTTCAGGTGTAGTAGACAGCGGAACAAAAGTAACAATCACTTGTGCAACAGAAGGAGCAAAGATTTATTACACAACAGACGGAACTGAGCCAACAGCATCAAGCACAGAATATACAGCAGCAATTAGTGTAACGGAAACCGTAACAGTTAAGGCAATTGCCGTAAAGGACGGAATGAACGACAGTGCTGTTGCAAGTGTTAGTTATACAATAAAAGGAACAGTAGCAACCCCAGCATTCAGTGTTGCTTCAGGTGCAGTAGACAGCGGAACAAAAGTAACAATTATTTGTGCAACAGAAGGAGCAAAGATTTATTACACAACAGACGGAACTGAACCAACAGCGGCAAGCACAGAATATACAGCAGCAATCAGTGTAACGGAAGTCGTAACAGTTAAGGCAATTGCTGTAAAGGACGGAATGTACGACAGTGCTGTTGCAAGTGCTTCATATTTGATTATTCCGACTAAAGCTACTTGTGTTCCAGGAGACTTTGTATTAAAGGACGGAACAATGCTGCCGAAGGATATAACTTTAACTGAAACACAAAAATCAAATGTTGCCGCTGTAATTGTTCGTGCCGCAACAGATGACAAACCTGCCCTTGGCGTAGGAATAGTTCATAACAGAAGCGGTCTTGTATGGTGCACATATAGTGCCGCAGGTTACGAAACAGACATAACTGCTTTGCAGGGAGATAAAACAAGCGGCTACATAGATGGAAGTGACGGCTGGGAAAAACTAAAAGCAGCCTGTTCTGATGCAGAGAATAATCCTGAGAATTACCCTGTATGGAATTATAGTTTAACTTATGCTGAAACAAACGGTCTTACAGGAGACCTTGCAACAGGCTGGTATTTACCAACTGTGGCAGAACTGTACACAATCTATCAGAACAAAACTGCAGTAGATGCAAGCCTTTCAAAAGCAGGCGGAAGCCAGTTTGGCACAAGCGTATACTGGTCTTGTTGTCAGCACCCTTCAGGCTCTTTTATGGCGCGGAAACTGAATTTTGACAATGGCAATGTGGGGGAGGAGGACAAGAGCGACGGTCGCTATTATGTTTGTAGTGTTAGGGCTTTTAACTAGTGGCGCGTAGCGGCACGGATTTAACTATTTAACAATTTTATAATTTCCGGCTACGCCGGAAATTATAACGGGAAAAAAATTATAGCTTTGTAAGAGTAGACAAATAAAACGATATTTTTCTTCATATTTGAAAAATCACTTTTCTGTAGAATATTCCTGCGGGAAAATTAGTTTAATATCTATGGCAAAAGGTAATGCGAACGTAGATTATAAAAAGCTGTGGAAGTTATTGATTGATAAGGACATGAAGAAAACGGACTTGATAACTGTAGCCGGGATTTCCTCAAATGTATTGGCAAAACTGAATAAAGGCGAGTTTGTCTCTATGGAAAGCATTCAAAAAGTTTGTAAGGCTTTGGACTGCGACGTTGGCGATATTTGTGTGATGAATGAAACATCTTCCGCAGAAAATAGATGAAGTGTCATTCGTTGACACTGTAGTGCGATAGAATAGTTTGGAAGGGTGCAGAAGATGGCAAAAATAAATGTAGAAAATGCAGAAATAACGGTTATTCGTCAAAATGAAGATGATTTTATTTCTTTAACAGATATGGCGCGCAGTCAGTTGCAGGAACATATTATTTTTCGTTGGCTGAGTCTAAAAAGTACAATAGAATATCTTGGTGAATGGAAAATGCTCTATAATCCTGATTTTAATTGTACCGAATTCGGTGCAATTAAAAATGCTGCGGGAAGCAATAACTTTGTTCTTTCTGTTAAGACATGGATTGAACGCACGAATGCCATAGGAATTGTATCAAAAGCAGGACGCTACGGTGGAACTTACGCACATAGGGATATTGCTTATCATTTTGGAATGTGGATAAGTCCAAGATTTCAGCTTCTGCTTGTAAAGGTTCGGAATGACCGCGAAACAGTGGAGAGAAGCTAATCCTGATTTAAAGGGTAATATTCGCGACTACGCCACAATCAATCAGTTGATTTGCCTTAGCAATATGGAAAACTTGAATGCAGTATTCATTAACGACGGACTTCCACAAAGCGAGCGCCTGGAAAAATTGAATAAAATTGCCATCCAGCAGATGAAGGTTCTTGAGAATGTTGATGACAGGAGATTGTTGAAATGATTATGGATATGAATGCGGTTGGGGGAGAAAAACAATAATTATGGCAGAATTAACATTATAAGAAGAAAACGGAAAAATATATTGTCCTTTAAAAGATGCATGGCATGTTTCAAAGCCAGAAGAAAAGGTTAGACAAGCGTGGGTTTGCAAACTTGTAAATGAATATGGTTATTCCTTAGAACAAATGGCACAGGAAGTTTCTGTTACGATTTCTAAAAAAGCAAGTGGCGAAGCTCGTGGAGATGGAAATGCTGATTGATATCGGCGAGCGGGCTGGCAGTGGTATTCCAGGCGTTTTTTCCGTGTGGAACAAAGAGTTTGGAATGGAGCCAGAATACTCTCAAAAGATTTCACCAGAGCGAACTACAACTATACTTAGGCTGACCGAGCTTGTAATGGCAAATAATGAGGTAAATGACCCAGTAAACGAAACTTTACTAGGCAAATTGCCTAGTAATCTTGAATTGACTTTCAGGGCAATTTGTGAAGCCAGGCTATTGGGAGATAGTAAAATGAATTTAAGCGAATATATAATACATAATGCATGAACTTGTTGCGAATGATTTGTATTCAGAATTGAAATTTTACAGACAGATAAAGAGGACGAAGCCACCCCCCGCGCCCTTCATAAAAAATCCGGCCTGCCGCTTAAAAAGTTTTTCAACACTAGCGGCATGTTCTACCGGGAGATGGAACTTTCTGCAAAACTCTCTGCTATGAGCGAGGACGAACAGTTTAAGCTTTTAGCCAGCGATGGCATGTTGGTTAAGCGCCCCCTTCTGGTGACCGAAAATGCGGTGTGCACTGGATTCAAAGAAGGGGCATGGAAAGCGGTGCTCCTCAAAAATCCGTGATGGCTTTTGCTGGTACAAATGGTCAGAAAAAATGTGACATTTACCCCGTTTTAGACCCGAAAAAATGTAGTAATCCTTTAGTTTTAGACCGGAAAAAGTGTTATTATCGGAAATATGGAACGTTTTGCCCTTGAAGAACTGAAAAAATGGAAGGAAAACTCAGACAGAAAGCCACTTGTCCTTATGGGAGCACGTCAGGTGGGAAAGACCTGGCTCATGCGGGAGTTTGGAAGACTCTTTTATAAAAATGTCGCCTATGTTTCATTTTACAATAACAGTGCCATGAAAAATCTTTTTGAATCGGACTACGACATTAATCGGCTCATTTCCTACCTGAGCATCGAGGTCGGTTTTGCGATAGAAAAGGAAAACACCCTCATTATTTTTGATGAAATCCAGAACGCTTCCAAGGCCTTTGAATCCCTTAAATATTTTTGCGAAGAGGCGGGGGATTATCATATCATGGCGGCAGGTTCCCATTTGGGAGTCGCCCTTCATCAGGGAGTTTCATATCCGGTAGGAAAGGTTGATTTGCTGAATCTTTATCCCCTGAGCTTTAGGGAATATCTTTGCGCGGTAAACGAGAAAGCGCTTTCGGATGCCCTTTTGTCAAAAGATTTTTCGCTGATAGACGGCTTTGTTGAAAAATACATTTACCACCTGAAGAATTATTATTATGTTGGCGGAATGCCGGAGGTCGTCAAAAACTTTGCCCTTCACGGAGACTATAACGAGGTTCGTCAAATTCAAAAAAACATTCTCGTCCAATACAAGGGTGATTTTGGAAAACATGCCGGAGCCAATGAGCTTTCCAGAATAAACATGGTGTGGGATTCAATTCCAATGCAGCTTGCCAAGGAAAACAGAAAATTCTTTTTCGGCAAGATGAAAAAAGGCGCACGGAGCAGTGAATTTGAAGTTGCCATTCAGTGGCTTTTGGATTCCGGTTTCGTACATAAAGTGAGCCGCGTGAATGAACCCCATGTTCCCCTTTCGGCATACAAGGATTTTTCAGCCTATAAACTTTTTGTGCTTGACGTGGGGCTTTTGTGCGCTATGTCGGAACTGGATGCAAAATCAATTATCGAAGGAAACTCTCTCTTTGTGGAATTTAAAGGTGCGCTAACTGAGCAGTATGTTCTGCAGGAACTTGTCGCTTCGACACCTTATACCGCCTATTATTACGGAAGCGAAAAAGCTACCTTCGAGCAGGATTTCCTCATTCAAAAAGAGAACAAGGTCGTACCCATCGAAGTAAAGGCCGAAACAAATGTCCGTTCCCAAAGCCTCAAAGCCTTTTACGAAAAATACAAGCCGGAACTCTCAGTTCGTTTTTCCCTTCTTCCGTATAAGCAGCAGGACTGGATGGTGAACATACCCCTGTATGCGGTGTGTTTGCTGTGAGGTTTTGTGGATGATATGAAAGAATGAAGCGTAAATAAAGGTTAATAAAAGTCAGATTTTAAATATATAGACAGAACGGCGAATTAAAGAAATGGTTGATTTAAAAAATCACTTACGACGTGAGAGCAGAAAGGTTGTTACAATAAAGACAACTGTTCCCTTATATATTCTACGCTCACCCGTTCCTGTTCCAGTCTGTTTTTTTCATCTGCCGCATCCCTGAGAATCATAAAACATTCATTTTCCGCTTCAGTCAAATTTTCTGGAATCCGCCTACTTTCAAGGATTTTTCCCTCAACCAAAAACTGTTCGTATTCTTCAAGAACATTTTTATCCATGCAGAAAGATTGAATCTGAAGATAATATCGCCTGTAAGTAGAAAGGATGTCAAAGCCGTGCTCGTCCAAATCTCCGAAATAATATAGTCCTTTTGATTTAAACCATTCAATTCCGTTCAGAATATTCACCTTGTAGCCTTGTCCCCAAATGCAGATTGAATCTTTGTATTGTGGAAATGTGAGGTATACCATTTCATTTTCAACGATGAAAATATTCTTTATCTTATGCAAAAAAGATTCATCTAATTTTGAAAAATCATCTAATAGAATCTGACATTCATTTAACCTGCTTTCCGAGAAAGGTAAAATGATGTTATCAGAAAGGCTTCTGAATCTGACAAAATCTGGTTTCGTTTTTAGTCCGAATGTTGCTTCGAATTCAAATCCTGACTCCGCTTTTTCTGTAAGGCTTTTTATTATTTTTTTATTTTGTTCAATGAATTTTGTATGAACAGGTAAAGGAATTTCTCTGATATAGAGATGTGAATCGCAATTCTTGTTTAGCCAATCGGCACAAAGGCAAACATCTGTCCAAAAAGGATTGCTTTCAGGTTCTGCGCATAAATCAGTCAGATGCGATTTTGCCCATTTAACAAATTTCTCATTTGAGAGTAAGTTGCTGTTTTTTATTTGAGAAATGGCGGTGTAAAACAGTTTGTAAGACTTCTTTTCATTTATAAATGATAGATAATCACTTTCATTTTCAAAATAAATTCTAGAAACTTCTGTCTGTTCTCCATTTTTTCGAGAATTTACAGTTTCTAAATCAAGTTTATATCCGGAGCTAGTTTTATTTTTGCTTTTGCTTATTAGAAGTTGCAGCTCTTTTTGACGTGTAAGTAGGTCATCATTTACTTTTCCTTTGTCGGCTTTTATAATCAACGGAAAAAAATCTTCTACAGGAAAAGTTACTGACAAATCAACTTTGTAACGAAGAAAGTCCTTGTATTTGTTTTTAGCTTTGATTTTGATTTCTTCAGGGCTAATCATTTACTTGCTCTCCAATTCTGCTCTTAGTTCTCTAAAACGCTCCATAGTCAATGAAAGCACGCGTGAGGCATCCCCTGTTTTTTGTACCTGATGAACGGAAGAAATATACTCTTCGGCAATATTCAATTTATCAAGTGGAGTTACTATCATAACTTGTAAATCTAGCTGCTTGAAAAGCTGCATTGCATACTGGGCGTTTATACTGTCGCTTTTGCTGAAAACCTCATCAACAATAACAAAACGAAGTGAACGGCTTGTACTTTCGTTTATACCAAACTGATATGCAATTGCAGAGGCAAGAATCGTGTAGGTGAGTTTCGCTTTTTCACCACCACTCAGGCTGTTGCTGTCGCTGTAATAATGAGTTTCTGTTTCATCTTCATATTTCAGTTCTGTTGCTGCAAAACTGTGCCAGTTTCTCAAGTCAAGGATAAATTTTCGGTTGCGCTCATTTTCACGGACAAAATCAATAAAGTCCTTAATGCGGCGGAATTCTTTTTCTTCCTCATCGTCACTTTCGTAGCCGGCGGCATTAGGAATTGCATTTTTTAGCATTCTGTTGAATTCCATAATCTTTTGGTCTCGGTTGTCTGCTATTTTAAGCTGGAGGAATGTCTTAGGATTGTCGCCGTAAGGAATTTTCTTAAGATTATCATTAAGCGTGGCAATTGCTTTTTTAATTTCCTGATTTCCATTATCTATAAAATTTTTGAAGCGTATAATGTCGGCATTCAGATTCTGATGTAAGTATTCCTTGAATTTCGTTTGATATTTTGGAAGCTCGTCCTTTACCAGCCGTTCATAGCAATTATTCCAGTCTGTAAGATATTCCCGTCCTTCAAGCAAATCCGCAAACTGAATTGTCCAGTCACCGAATTTCCTTTTATACTCTTCTTTTGGACTACGAACATTCCGCATATAATCACCCAAATTTTTGATATATGCAGCATAGGATTTGTTTTCGTTTTTTAATTCATTTTCGATTCTGCTATGGATTCTTGTTCTTTCTGCTTCAAGTTTTGTAATATCACCTACAGATTTTATTGTATATTCGGCAATGAAACTCTGAATCGTGTTTTTGATAACAGTTTCATCTGTATCCTGCAAAAATATTTGCCATGCAGACTTATTTTGCGACAGTGACTTTTCTTTTCCTTCAACCTCATTTTTAATTGCACCGATTTGTGTAAGAATTGTCTCGTTCTGTGCTGTCAGTTGCTGTCTTTCATATTTCTTTTCGTCTATCTGTCGCTCAATATCCTCAACATTGTTTTCTTTTGCCAGACGGTTCTTTTCTTCAATTAATTTCTGAATTTCTATTGTGATTGAGTCCGTGTCGATTTCTGAATATGATTTGAATTCAAGGAGCTTCTTTACGCAGTCGTTTTTGATGTCAAGATTTTCAAGCTTTTCTTTTATTTCATTTTCCTGTGCTTTAATTTCAGTAAGTTCCTCTCGAATCTCCTCAATCTGCGATGAAAGAGATTTTCGCTTGTCAAGGTTGTTCCAGCCGAGTACATTTATCGCGTTTGTTCGTTCCTTTATAGAATCATCTTTTTCGTGTTTTATTCCGTTCTTAACAAGTCCTGTGGAAGATATGACTTTGTCGTTCTTTGCTATAACAGGAAAATCATCTGAGCAGATATAATTCCATTTTTCGTAAATGTGGCGGCAAAGCCAAGATGAAAGTTCATGCCCCTGTTTTATTTCAATTTTGCCCAAAACTGTATCTTTACTTGATTCGGGAATAAAATCGCCAAGTTGCAAATCTGTACGCAGATAGACGACTCTTCCGTTCAGGTTATGGCTTTTTACATATTCCGTCACCTTCTGATAGTTTTGTTCGGTAATAAGAATTGTAAGCGCAAGATTATGCAGGAGTCGCTCAATCGCATAGTTCCAGTATTTTTCTTCTTCTTTGACTTGTACAAGTTCGCCTACAAATGGAATTGCCTTTTCAGAAAGTCCTGTGTCTTCTGCAATCTGACGGCGGATGTCTATATTTTTTAGAGGAATATTTGAGCTGCGTGTCCCAAGAGAGCGCAGTTCTTCTGAACAAGCGTCAAGGTTTTCTTTTAAGTCATCATATCTTTTGCGGACTGAATATTTTAACTCGTCAAGCTCATTTTCTTCATCTTGAAATTTCTTTTTACAAGATTCAGTATCTTTTATAAATTTTGAAAACTCTTCATCAGAATGAGGGACTTGCAATCCCAGTACATTTGCATTTCTCTCAAAGATATTCCTGTCGTTCTGAATGTCTTGTTTTTCCTTCTCTTTTCCTTGTATCTGCCTCTCTTTTTCCCTGACAATCTGAATTCCAGAGTTGTTTGACAGAACTTCAATGTCGTTGGAAAGTCTTTCAATCTGTGATTTTATATCTTTGTTCTGGCTTTCAAGATTTTCTTTCTCCTGCTTTTTGTCATTAATTTCTTCGGTAAGAATTTCAATCGCAGTTTTTGAATACCATGCAGGAAGAGTGTCCTGATCATTAGTCAGCTTTTCTTTCTTCTGTTCTGACTCCTCAATTTCTTTGCCTGTGTCAACAACGGGCTTTAAAAGTTCAAGCTGACATTTTGTCTTGGCGATTTCATTTTCACACTGAATGAGCTTTTCATAGTTGCTTTGCAGATTCTCAAATTCCCCATCGACATCAATTCCTTCAATCATTTTTTGACGGATAAATTCATTGAGGTTCCCCAGCTCTTTCATACCGACAATTTGGGCGAACAATTTTAATGCTTTGTTTTCGCTGTCTTCCCGAAGACCAAAAAGATTCTTGAATCGGGCTGCATATTTTGAAAATCCGTCAGAATCCCAAAAATCCGTACCGCATTTGTTTTTCAGAATTTGCCGCCATTTTTTGTCACGGTCTAACTTGGCATTCTCTTTTTGTAAAATTGAATTTATATCTTCTATTAAAAGTTTGCTTTCTGTTACACATTCATAGGCCACAAGCTCACTGCTTGAAAAATATCTGACTTGCATCAAAGAGATATTCTGCTTTGTGACTTCATTGCAGAAAATGCCGTTGATTATTGAAATGCAGTTTTTGTCACGCAGAAATTTAGTTTTTCCGGAATGTGAAGATTCATCAGAAGATGTTCCGTAAGCTCCGAGAACATAACTTTCTTCATCTCGTTCCTTGTCCTTAGTGTTCCCTGATGAAGACTGATTATAGAGTCGGTAGCGTTTTGGAACAAGCAGGGTGATTATTGCATCAACAATCGTTGTTTTTCCGCTTCCGTTTCGTCCTGTCAGAAGTGTTGATTTGTCGTCAAAATCAAAAGTGAAAATCTTGTCATTCTGGAGAATGCCCCAGTTATACAGCTGAAGCGTGTTAAGGCGGAATCCAGCCTGCTCGGACTCATCAAAAATAAATTCGTTATTCATTGTCAGTCTCTCTCTCTTTGAGCTTTCTCATAAATTCCTCACAAAACTTTGAGTCTATTTTTGCACGGACATAACGACGCACCTCGTATTCACTTTCTTTTTCCATGTCGTCTGGATTCTGTTCTTTTAAAAGCCCTAGTTCACACAGACGGTTCAAATTTTTCTTGAAATTATTTCGTGCCGTAATCTGGTCTGTTTTTGATGTGTAGAACATGGCGAACTGTTCGTAAAGTTCACTCTCTCGCAGAATCAGGACAGATGATTTGTTTTGAGAATTATTAGGATTATCAAACTTGTTCAGTTCGTCACGAAGCAAAATGCAGAGAAAGGACTGCTCTTCGGTAAGTGAAATCTGTCGTATTAATCTTGAAACATTGTCATCTTCCTCATTCAAGTCATTCTGTTGCAAAAATGCAAAACCATCCGCCTTGTCAATTGCAACGCTTACGCCAAGAATTGCAAAGAAGGCCTGAATATCGCTTTCATACATTTCAAGTTTTTCCCACAGCTTGTCGTTTACATTTTGCCTGAAAAGCGGCCCTTGCAGCAGTTTTATGCAGACTTGTGACCAAGGTTTTAAATTTGAATCAGCCATTGTGGCCTCCTTTGAAAATTAGTTTTGGCACAGTCACCTTTATTATATTTCCCTTATTTTCATACCGAATCATTTCCCTTGAACCTTCATCAATTGTCAAATCCTTTTCAGAATTTAACAAATCATAATAGACTGCAATTTCTGCCATTCCTTTTGTGATGGGGTATTCGGAAAGTAAGTCTCCCAATGTAAATTGCGAAACATGCTTTTTTCGGTATGCAGATATATTCTGAATCAGCTGCTTTCGGTCAATAAAAAATTGAGTGAGTAAATCGTTATAATCAGAAATGTCGATGTCAGATGAATCAAACTTTTCCATCTCACTGAATTCTTTCTGCATGTTCGGATGAACTGGCACAAAAGAACGTGTAAGTATTGCTCTTGTATCAAACTTCATAAAGTCGCGCTGGTTTGTGTAATCATCGGCTTTAAATTTTTCCGAAGCGATTTTTTTTATGTCAGTAATAAGCGAATTAAGTTTCTGATAGTTTCCGTTCTGATTCTGTTGAAGGACACGACTCAATCTGTCTGTGATTCCATGTTTTGTATCTATGATTTTGCTTCCTGCTTCAAAGAGATTTTTCTTGAAGTTTAAGAGAAAATCGGTGTCTAAAGTATCAAGCTGATTTATTTCTGATGTTGCAGAAATTTTTTCTATAATTGCGTTCGCGATTGAATTAATTTCGTTGTCATTGTCTTCTGCAATAAATTTCCAGAAAGCATCAAAAGACTGACCTTGCGGAGATTCACGCAATTTTTCATCAGTATCAAGCGCAAAGCCCAGAATGTCACCCTTTGAATAGTTAAGTTCACTCTGCTTTTTGTAAATCTCTGCACCTGCCTGTCTGAAATTATCCTCGACTTGGCGGAAATCGTTCAGTAAATCTTTTCCGTTTCTGAGACATAAGTCAACCATTTCAAAAATCTGTACGGGAGAATAGGATTCGACTTTACCACCTTCTTCCAAGCGTTTAATTTCTTTTTCAATATTTGCTTTTTCCTGCCGTAATGCTTTTAGCCGTGTCGCCGTGTCTTCCGTAATGTGCTGATACAAATCGTGCAGCTGGTCTAAAATTGATTTGAACTGGGATTCCGTGCCGATGAATTTTTTTGGTTTTAAGTCATCAAGCCAGTTGAAAAGCTTTAAAATGCTCGGAGTCAGCTCAAGAACCGCCTCACGCTCGTTGTTGTGGTAGCGCATAAGATAGCCTTTCTTACACCATTTTTCAACATATGCTCGGATTTTCTGTTTTCTGTCTTTTTGTTCTAAAGAAGACTCATCAGATTCATCTAAATTTTCTGCATCAAAATCATTAAGTTCTTCTTTGTGGTCTTTTAGGAAGGTGCCGAGATGAATTTCAAAATCTGCTGCCAGTACAGACAACTTGCTGAAAACAATGAACTCCTGATAAAAGAAAGAAATAACAAGGCCTGCAGAATTTGATTTTAGGAGCGAGTAGCCAGGGTCATTTTTTATAAGATTTTCAAAATAATTGCTATCTGTCCTTATCATTATTACTCCTCTTCCTTCCTCAGTCCAATATAGAAATCAAGGCGTTCAAGCAGGGCTTTTGCAAAAAGGGATTCCATTGCGCCAAGATTATGGTGGACATGGTATGAGTCAAATGCGTCGTAGTAGGCAAGGCGGTCAGCAAACTTGATGTTTATTGGCGGAAAACCGGCCTTCATAAGTTCAAGATTTACTAAAAGTCGTCCAGTTCTTCCGTTGCCGTCAATAAAAGGATGAATTGCTTCAAAGTCAATATGGAACCGGGCTAATTTTGTGACTATGTGTCTTTCATCCCTTGCAAAATCTTGAAGAAGACTTTCTAATTTCGGCTGAATCAAATATGGCTGGACTGGCTCGTGGGCGGCTCCTGCTATTATTACAGGAATTTTTCTGTATGTGCCGCGGTCTTCTTTTTTATCTGCAAGGACAAGATAGTGAATGTCTTTTATGACACGCTCTGAAAGTGGCTCGTTTTTCTGAACAAGGCTTGCAACATAGTCGAATGCTTCTTTATGACCGATTGCTTCAAGGTGATGGGAAAGTGGCTTCCTGTCTATTGTAAGTCCACGAAGAACAAGGTCTGTTTCCCTCAGCGTAAGAGTGTTGCCTTCTATGGCATTTGAGTTGTAAGTGTATTCGGTGACAAATTGTTCGTTAAGGCGTTCGAGTTCACCCTGGGTGAAAGGCCGAAGAGTGTCAAGGTGTCGCTTCTTTTCATCGATAAGGGAAAGAAGATTTTCCTGTTTTGTAAGTCGCCCGTCGCGGGGTTTTACAGCATCAAGGGGAATACGCCAGCCACGACCGATTTGCATGGCTCCAGGAATTTTTCCCTGTGAACACAAGACCCGGATTCTTCGCTCTGAGATATTCCATTTTTCCGCAGCCTGATTAGCTGTCAAAAAGGTTCCGTCTGATTTCATCATTATGATTATAGCATGTATCGGAACAATCTACAATTATCGGAATAAAAGAGAAGCGTTTAGCGGAATGAAGGAAAATCGTTAAGCTATAAGTTTATAAAAATTCCTAACATAAAAATTGTCCCCAAAAAGTTATGTTTCCAAAATCATTCCTCCTTTAAAATATATATGAAATTATGATATAAAGGAGTTGAATTATGGAAGAAACTACATCAAATACACAGTATGGAAGCATAAAAATCAGCCAGGTTGTAAAAATTCTAATCGCTGGTATAGGACAAAGTGCTTTGCTTGATAGCGTAGAACGGACAGACTTTGATAAAACAAAGAAAATGCTTGGAAGAATAAAAACAATTGATGATAACGACAGTAAAACCTCTTTTAAGCAGATTTCAGAATTTGAAAATTTACTATTAACTTTCGGTTCGTGGGCAATGATGAAAGGCTATATCAAATCCTGCAGTTTCATAGTTTTGTTTTATTATGAATTAAAATCAATGATTCATGAAATTGACAATCCGTTAGGCACGGCACAAGAAAATGTACAAAATCATCTTCTGTTTTCAATAAGAAATATTTTAGTTCGTTTTTTTACTGATATGAACGAAAACTATTCGAATGATTCCGTCTTGCGAAATTGGAGCGACACTTTATCAATTTTTGATGTGTGGGGTATCAGCGAAGATTACGAGAATGATATTTCGCCAATAAAATCTTCATTTGATTTTTTAAAATGGATGGCAAATGATAAAAAAGAAACTGAGATTGAGTGGGATAAACTTTCTCAAGATACGAATCTATACACAAAAATTGAACGATGGTGTTCTAGAAAGCAAAGACCGTCCTGGAACGAAATAAAGCAATTTCTTGATGTTCGCCCTTTTCCAACAGATGAAAGAATTGCTGAATTTGAAAAATATAAAGACAATGAGTTTTCTAACGATTTTTACAATGCTTTTAAGGAGGTTATGACTAAAAAACGAACAAATCTCCATCTTTCTGACAGTTCACTTGAAAACCCTGCTAAAAATGAATTTAACGGAATAAGTTATATATATCCAGCTTTCAGCAATATGCTTTTCTTTGCTTGTTTTGTGACAAATATTGCAGACTCAATGGAAGAAGAAAAATTAATTTCAAAAGAGTTTCGTAGTAATGTTCGAAATGGCCTGCGACTTTTCTATAGAGATTTCTTTTTTGGCAAACTTTCAAAGAAAAACAAAGAATACAAAGAAAATATACTGTATATGATTTTAACGGACAGTATTTATTATGGAAAAAATTCAGACCATTCTATTTATAAAAAATCAAAAGAGGAAAAGTTGTTTCTGAAAAATATCGGAAAGCCGTTTGATAAAAAACTGAATTATAAAAATATTTTAGAAAAATTTTCAAAAGAAAAAATAGGACAATCCACTGTATTCTATAAAAACTGGAAACTTGGCGAGTTTTATGAAATAAATGGTGAATGTGAGTTAGCCGCACATTTCTTTGTTGAAGCCTTTGAACAAGGCAGATATTTTGCAGGTAAATATATGAAACCTTTTTTATTCGAGGCGATAAATTTTTCTTCGTTAGGCAATGAAAATAAAACCACCATCCGAAGAATGGTGGAATTTGCAGAGATGCTTTTTCCTAACGGACCGAACTCGTAAGATGATATCCGTTTCCCTGCGGACACTTGTACACAAAAAGCGTAATCCCGGCACTTTTCCTTATATTTACCATTTTTTCGGCATCTTGTGCAGTCGGGTAGGCATCTTTCTTTTTACCGTTGTGGTCGGTACATGAACAGACCGAGGAAAGTTTTTCACAGTAAAACTCGGTCGGTTTTAAGTGATACTTTCCACAAGCATTGCACTTATATGCAGTCAGCGAGATTCCGCTTTGCGAATACTGATAATCGGCGCTTTCCTGTGCTTCTGAAAAACTCCTGTAAACAGAAAGTGGATTGCCTGATTTGGAAAAGCAGGTTTCGCTTTTATGGGTGATGTAGATGTTTGAAAGCTTCATTTTCATTGCTTTGCTCCTAAAATAAGATTTATGCCTTGATTTTACGGAGTTTTATTTGTGTGTGATACGACTTTTTGGGGACAATTTTCTGTTTATATAAAACTCGTCCCGCCCAAAGACTTCTCAGTCGGGGCTAACATTTGGCGATAGGATGAAACTCGCAAACAGGCTCGCGTAAAGGCAAAGGAGGAGCTAAAAGTACTGCTGCAAGAATATTGAAAAAAAAATGCGTATATCTGCAATAATGTTGATTATGATTAGCATAAAGCGTGATTTATATTTGAACAAACTTGTTACTGCCAATCATAACGGTATGATAAAAGTGATTACAGGACTTCGCAGGTGCGGGAAATCTTTTCTTTTGTTTAATCTTTTTGCAGATTTTCTAAAACAAGAGGGAATAGATGACAAGCATATCATTCAAATAGATTTGGAAGACAGAGGAAACAAAAACCTGAGAAATCCGGATGAACTTTTGAGCTATATTGATGCCAGCATCGGCGATGAAAAAATGTACTATGTGCTTTTGGATGAAGTTCAGATGGTCAGTGATTTTGAAGATGTTTTGAACAGCTATTTGAACATTAAGAATGTCGATGTCTATGTGACAGGCAGCAATGCAAAATTTCTTTCAAAAGACGTGATAACAGAATTTAGAGGCCGAGGATATGAAATTTATATTCTGCCATTATATTTTAAGGAATTATTTTAAGGAATTTTATTCAATAAATCAGGACAAACAAAAAGATGATGTGCTTTTTGAATATATGACTTATGGAGTTCTTTCAAAAGTTGCATTGGAAAGTGATGAAAATCTAAAGAAAGAATATTTGAAGTCTCTTTTAAATCTATCAAAAAAAATCGAGGTCTGTCCCTGGTTCGTGCTGAAAACTGGAATATCAATGAACGTTTAGTTTGCACGAGCTGTGAGTTTTTTTAACGTTTCGCTAAAAACTCACAAAAAATCAAGCCCGTCTTTTTTATTTTGTGCTATATTGATTTTTTATTGATTTGACGAAAAAGCTGGGTGGTGGTATTTTAAAAGAAATGGAAATGCCCGATTTTGTCGGTCGTCTCCACTATTTTGCTATAAAGCCGTCCTAGCTTCGAAAACTGAAAGGGCGGCTTTATTTTTTAACTCTTTCTATCTTTTAAGTAAGAAAGGGCTGTCAGAATGAGAATGGCTAAATTAAGAGCTAACGAAAGAATTTCGTATAAAGTCATTCCGCAAAGCCTCCCTAAAATCAAATTCTGGCAAAACCAGTTGAGTTCGGGAGCCGCCGCCATAGAATCAGGCAATTCCCACATGTTGTTATCCGCACGGTAGAAAATATCATAAACAGCGGCTCGAACTGCGGAATTCAGATTCTTGTTGAGTATAAGGATGTTGTTCAGCAGTCTGTAGAAAAAAACGGACGCCAAAAAATTGACCGGCTGCAAGAATCATGATGATTTAATTAGGAAGTTTGGGGAGTAGAAAGCAGGATTTTTCTGCATATAAAAAATTGAATGGAAGACGGCGCTAAAAGTGTATAGATGAGGTAATATGTCACCTTATCTATATAAGTTTTTCCCAAAATGCGCTATACTTTCTCCATGATTCAAATCTTCGGCACAAACAAAAATTTTGACTGCAAGGCGGCCCAGCGTTTCTTTAAGGAGCGGCGCGTTCCCTTCCAGTTCATCGACCTTAAAGAAAAAGAAATGTCTGCAGGTGAATTTGATTCTGTAGTTACTGCTCTTTCAAAAAGGGAAGGAGGCAGGACAGAAGCTGTAGAGGCACTTGTTGATAAGAAATCTTCAGAATATTCAAGCTTTGCTTATCTTGATGACAGCGAAAAAGAAGATAAATTATTTGATAATCAGCTGAAGCTTTTAAAACAGCCGGTCTGCCGTAATGGAAAAACAGATGCTACTGTCGGCATGGAGCAGAAAATCTGGGAAACATGGAAGTAATGGTAAATGGATGCAGAAGAACTTCATGAATCTATTTTAAAAAATTCTCAGATAACTTTTTCAAGAAGTGGCGGTAAAGGCGGTCAGAACGTAAATAAAGTAAATACAAAAGTTCATCTGACACTTCCTCTTGCTGCTGTAAGAGGTATAACTGATGAAGAACGTGAGCGGCTTTGCACTAAACTATCTGCATTAATAAATAATGAAGGATGCATTTATATTTCTGTTGATGATGAACGTTTTCAGGAAGTAAATCGTAAAATAGCTTTTGACAGAATTGAAAGCAGGATAGTTAATGCCCTGAGAATTCAAAAGAAACGAAAAAAGACTAAACCAACAAAGGCAAGTAAAGAAAAAAAGTTAAAGCTTAAAAGAATCAGAAGTGAAATAAAAAAGAATCGTGCAAAAGTTTTATTCCTGTAATTAAAGCAGAGTTACGCACTGTTTAAAATATTTTTAGTTTTTAATGGAGAGACTCTCTCCGGTGCAGAAGGTTGTATATTCTTTATGATTAATAGGGTAGTCCCAGGTTCCGTAAAAATGAATAACATCACCTCCAAAGCCAGTTTTAAAAATATATAGTCCGGCCATAGGAGAGGATGAATCATTATTTGGAGGAATCCCCATAAAATCATAGCTTGTGCAGCCTTTTGATCTTGCAAAGCGAATTACCTCCCACTGAAGTCCGTAATTCGGCATGCAGTGACGCATATCCATACTGCTTGCTGCATACATGTAATAGGCATTTGTTCCGCATATTGCAAGTATAAGCCCGCTCAGTACAATTGAATTTTTCTGTGCCGTGAAGAGATAAAACTGTGGTGATGGAACCTGTGCATCAAGAGGGACTATACCTTCGTCAAAATCCTCTGTTTCTTTTTTTTCTGAAAATTCTTTATTCAGAATAAATATGTTTTCAAAGTATTTATATTTTTCACAGTAAAAGTTTTTTCTTTGAGCTGTATCCCGGTACATTTCATAAGTATCTTTTAATTTTTGAAATATTTCAGGACTGGCTGCATCGTAAATTGAAAAAGTGACGTTTTCCCTGTATGCACGTCTTATGGAATTTCGTGTCTGCTGTCTCATTTTTTTTAACATTGCCTGAGGAGCAGGATTGAGATTTAAAATACATGTTGAACTGCACATGTAGTCTGTAGGTGCTTTCTTGAAGTTATGTTTTTTTGTTCCGTAGTTCATCATGATTTCGAGCATTTCAGTCCTTGAACTATGTTCCCGGTTAATCCAGTGCAGGTCATATCTGATGAAGGCGACAGTTTCAGGAAGATACTGCTTTATCTGTTCAGAGAGTTCTTCCAGAAAACAGTTTTTATTTTCAGGAATTATCTTTTCATCAGGAGAGCGTGGAATGTAGGCATATTTAAATACTTTCTTTACTTTTCTGAGAAGTACTAGAAGTGGAAACGAATGCCGGCTGTTTTCTTCATCTTCAAATGTTACTTCAAAGTAAAGTGGAATCTGTCCCGTGGTTTCTTTTAATTTTCCCCAAAAATGATTTTGAAAAAGATTGTCTGATGCTGGAAATATTTCTGGCTGGACTTTTGTAAGAGTCAGGTTCATTTTGCAATTATAGGAACAAAAATAAAGGCAAACAAGTAAACGGTTCTTTCGGTATGTAAATTTCCGGTAAAAGTTGTAATACATTAATAAAACTCTGTGTAAGTTATAATAGATTGGTTATGCCGATAGAAAAGGGAGATTGCCTAACTGATATTAATTCAGTAATATAAGCAAAAATACAAACGGGGAGCTGTCGTATAAAGACGGCTGAGAGTAGGATGAATGCCTAGACCCGATAACCTGATTTGGATAATGCCAACGTAGGGATATTTACTTCGCATAAATTTCAGGCGGATATATCTTGCGGTATATCCGCTTTTTTTTTTGCGGAGAATTGTTCCTCCACGGTAAATCCGGGAGACGTTTATGGAAATCATTAAAAATGTAAGGCAGAAAATGCCTCTGGTTCACTGCATCACAAATTACGTTACGGTGAATGATGTTGCTAACATTGTACTTGCTTGTGGTGCAAGTCCGATTATGTCAGATGATAAGAAAGACGTTGAAGATATAACTTCAATATGTAACGGGCTTTGCATTAATATAGGAACTCTTAATGCCCGTACAATTAAATCCATGTTTATAGCCGGAAAAAAGGCTCAGTCACTTAATCATGTTCTTGTCCTTGATCCTGTTGGAGCAGGGGCTAGCCGGTTAAGAACAAGGACTGCTGTAAAACTTATGAAAAAAATTCATTTTGATGTTATCCGGGGTAATATTTCAGAAATAAAAACCCTGGCAGGGAAGTCTGGTATGACTAAGGGTGTTGATGCGGATTCTTCCGATGAAGTTAATGAAAAAAATCTCGAAGCAACAGTTGAATGGCTGAAAGACTTTTCAAGAAAAACCGGAAGTATAATTGCAGTTACCGGAAAAATTGATTTTGTAACGGACGGACAGAAATGTTTCGTCATCAGAAACGGAGATGCTTTAATGAAATCAATTACAGGAACAGGTTGCCAGCTTTCTGCTTTGCTTACTGCATTTGTGTGTGCTGGTAAGGAAAATTCTTTGGAGGCAGCAGCAATGGCTGTATGTGTTATGGGACTTGCCGGAGAGATTGCAAAAACGCATCTTGCTGAATATGAAGGGAACGCTACCTATGCAAAACGGATAATAGATGCAGTCAACAATATGACGGATGAAGAACTTGAAGACGGAGCAAAATATGAAGTTAGATAAATCCGTTCTTTCTTTATATGCAGTAACCGACAGAAGATGGTGTGGAGAAAAAACTTTTGAACAGCAGATAGAAGAAAGTATTGAAGGCGGAATAACTATTCTTCAGCTTCGTGAAAAAAACATTACATATCAGAAATTTAAGGATGAAGGAATAAAGGTAAAGAAAATATGCTCTGCATACCATATTCCTTTTATAATCGACGATGATGTGTATCTTGCTAAAGAAATAGATGCTGACGGAGTACATATTGGTCAGAGTGATATGAAACTTATTGACGCAAGAAAAGTTTTAGGCAAAGAAAAGATTATTGGAGTTTCAGTGCAGACTGTTGAGCAGGCAGTTTCAGCAGAAAAATATGGAGCAGATTATCTTGGAGTTGGTGCTGTTTTTTCTACGAATACAAAAGATGATGCAGACAGTGTTTCTATAGAAACATTAAAGGCAATCTGTGCTTCTGTAAGTATTCCTGTGGTTGCCATTGGAGGAATTACTTTCGAAAACATTGCCGGCCTTTCAGGCAGCGGAATTAGTGGAATAGCTGCAATCAGTGCTATTTATGCTCAGAAAGATATAAGACTCTCATGTAAACTCCTTCATAATAAAGTTAGGGAATGTTTTTATGGTACGGACGCTTTCTGAATCAATAAAAACCGCTTTAACAATTGCAGGAAGCGACTGCAGCGGTGGAGCAGGGATTCAGGCTGACTTAAAGACTTTTGCTGCAAATGGTGTATATGGAATGAGTGTCATTACGGCATTGACTGCACAAAATACAACCGGTGTGTATGGCATAAAAAACACAGAGCCTGAATTTGTAAAAAAACAGATTGACTGTGTTTTTACTGATATAAGACCTGACAGCGTTAAAATCGGAATGGCCGGTTCTTCTGAAACTATAGATGTAATTTCACAGGTTCTGGCTTTCTATTCAGCCAAAAACATTGTGGTAGATCCTGTTATGGTTTCTACAGCGGGAACAAAGCTTTTAGACAGGGATTCTGTCAGTGTACTTACAAAAAAACTTTTTCCTCTTGCAACACTTGTAACCCCGAATATTCCTGAGGCAGAAATAATCTGTGGTCTTAAGATTACAAAACCTGCTGATATGGAAAAAGCTGCCGCATTTATTTATGAAGTTTTTGGCTGCAGTGTTCTGATTAAAGGGGGCCATCTTACAAAAACTGCGGATGATTTCTTACTTACAGAAGGGAAGGAAGAATGGCTTTATTCAGAAAGGATAGATAATCCTAATACTCATGGAACAGGCTGTACTTTATCCAGTGCAATAAGTGCAAACCTGTCGCTGGGTTACTCTTTAATGGAGTCTGTAAAAAATGCTAAGGCTTATATAACCGGTGCAATAAAATCAATGATGTGTTTAGGAAAAGGTTCAGGTCCTCTTAATCACTTATGGAATATAAATACAGCGAGGTAAAAAAATGAATAAAAAAAATTACACTACACAGATGGATGCTGCAAGAAAAGGAATCCTTACAGAACAGATGAAGGCAGTTGCAGCCAGTGAGCATTATACTCCGGAACAGATTATGCATTATGTTGCAGAAGGAAAAGTTGTTATATGTTCAAACAAAAAACATGCTTCTTTAAAGGCTGCAGGTGTGGGAAGTATGCTTCGTACAAAGATAAATGCAAATATTGGAATTTCAAGAGATTGCAGGGACTATGATTTAGAAATGGAAAAAGTTATGTCTGCTGTAAAACTTGGTGCTGATGCAATAATGGATCTTTCAAGTCATGGTAATACCCGTCCCTTCAGGCAGAAACTTATTGAATCCTGTCCGGTAATGATAGGAACTGTTCCGGTTTATGATGCGGTAATTCATTTTCAGAAAGATTTAAAAGAATTAACAGCAAAAGATTTTATAGATGTGGTCAGGCTGCATGCAGAAGATGGAGTTGATTTTGTAACCCTTCACTGTGGAATTACCCGCAAAACTCTGGAGCAGATAAAAGGCAATCAGCGCAAGATGAATATTGTCAGCAGGGGAGGCAGTCTTGTTTTTGCATGGATGAGTATGACTGGTGAAGAAAATCCATTTTATGAATACTTTAATGATATTCTTGAAATATGTGAAAAACATGATGTTACAGTTTCTCTTGGTGATGCCTGTCGCCCGGGATGTCTTGCAGATGCTACAGATGTATGTCAGATAGAAGAACTTGTCAGATTGGGGGAACTTACTAAACGTGCCTGGAGTCATAATGTTCAGGTAATGGTGGAAGGTCCGGGACATGTTCCCCTTAATCAGATTGCAGCCAATATAGAAGTGCAGAAGACTTTATGTATGGGGGCACCGTTTTATGTACTTGGTCCTCTGGTAACTGATATTGCTCCGGGCTATGATCATATAACCGCTGCTATCGGAGGTGCAGTTGCAGCCGCTAATGGTGCATCATTTTTATGTTATGTAACTCCTGCAGAACATCTTGCGCTTCCTGATATTGACGACGTGCGTCAGGGAATTATTGCTTCAAGGATTGCAGCTCATGCAGCTGACATTGCAAAAGGAATTCCTTATGCAAGAGAAATTGATGACAGAATGGCAGATGCAAGAAGAAATCTTGACTGGGATAAACAGTTTGAATATGCCCTTGATGCTGATACTGCAAAAAAAATTCGTGAATCCCGTCTGCCGGAAGATGATCACAGTGATACTTGCAGTATGTGCGGAAAATTCTGTGCCGTCAGAAGCATGAATAAAGCCATTAAGGGAGAATTAATAGACATTCTTTAAAGATTTTGTTACATTAAATGTGATACAATTTAATTTTCTTATGTTATACTATGGCATTATACAGGGGGCATTATGAAGAAGATTACCGGCGTTTTTGTTTTATTATTTGCTCTGGCATCAGCAACCGTTTATGGAGAAACAAAAATTGAATTCAATACAAAGGATTTAAAAGGTAAACAGGTAACGGACAGCATCTTTGCAGAAAATGAACTTACAATGATAAATGTCTGGGGAACTTTCTGCGCACCCTGTATAAAAGAAATGCCTGATCTTGCAAAATTGAATAAGGCAAATAAAAGTAAGGGCGTCAGAGTTATAGGAATTCCGATTGATGTTGTCGGAAGAGGCGGAAGTATTCAGTCCAGGGAAAAACGGAATGCAGATGCAATCATTGATGCAACTAAAGCAGATTATACTCATCTTGTTCCAAGCAAAGAAATGCTTTCAGGTTTTCTGTACGGAATACAGGCAGTTCCTGCAACTATTTTTGTAGACAGTTCCGGAAATCAGATTGGAGATATTTATTTTGGTGCAAGAAGTCAGAAAGACTGGCAGAAGATAATAGATTCAATTCTGGCAGATAATAAATGAAGAAGCTGGTTCTTATTTTAAGAATATTTTCTCTTGTTACCGGGATAGTCCTGATTATTGCGGGAATTTTCAGGGAAGAAGCGGAAGAGGTTTTTGCAAAAGCAACCAGAATCTGTATGGAATGTATTGGAATTGGATAAGAAAAAGAAGCACGGAACTCTCAGGCTTGTAGTACAGGCAGCAGCGGCAGCTTTATCAAACGGATACATCAAAGGTTTTTCTCAGGGAAGAATTTATGAGGGCAGTTTGAAATATGTGTGTGTTCCCGGAATGAACTGTTATTCCTGTCCGGGCGCATTGGGTTCCTGTCCAATAGGTTCTCTTCAGGCAACCCTTAACAGCCGTGATTATAAAATCTCAATGTATGTTGTGGGTTTTATGATTGTAATCGGAACTCTTCTTGGAAGATTTGTCTGTGGCTTTTTATGTCCTTTTGGTTTAATTCAGGACTTGCTCTATAAAATTCCTTTCATAAAAAAATTTAAAAAACTCCCGGGAGAAAAATTTTTGCGATGGTTCCGCTTTGTGTTTCTGGCAGTTTTTGTAATCATACTTCCGATGTTTGTAGTTGATTTTATCGGATTGGGGGAGCCCTGGTTCTGCAAGTATGTGTGTCCAGTAGGGATGCTTGAGGGGGGAGTTCCTCTAGTTCTGCTGAATAAAGCTATGCGCGGTGCCATAGGGTTTTTATTTAAATGGAAGTTTTCAATTCTTATTTTGACTCTTTTATTATCAATAATACTGTACCGGCCATTCTGCAGATATGTTTGCCCGCTTGGTGCATTTTACGGAATCTTTAATAAGTTTTCCTTTATCCGTTATAAAGTTGATCCTTCAAAATGCACTCAATGCGGAATCTGTCAGAAGGCCTGTAAACTTGATATTCCGGTTTACAAGAAACCAAACAGCATGGACTGCATAAGGTGCGGAGACTGTAAAGTTTCGTGTCCGCACAATGCAATTACTTCCATTCAAATACGGCCCAGCGGTCATTCATATTAGGAAGCAGGGCTGCAAAAATTTTACGGTGTTATAAAAGTCAACTGTCTTCTGACTGACTGCTGTAATTTGAATATATTACAGGTGTCTTGTCACCCTTATATCATTTCGCTAATATACTAGAAAACTAATAATAAAGAGCGGCAAAAAAATGACATTGACCGAAGAAATTAAAGAACTGTGTAGAGAAAAGGATGCTGTTATCCTTGCACATTATTATGTAGACAGTTCAATTCAGGCAATTGCAGATTATGTAGGAGATTCCTTTTATCTTGCAAAAGTTGCAAAGAGTGTTCCAAATAAAACTATTGTTTTTTGTGGTGTAACTTTTATGGGCGAAAGTGCCTGTATCTTAAATCCAGACAAGACTGTCCTTATGCCGTCACCTGATGCTGTGTGTCCGATGGCTTTAATGATTGATAAAGAAAAAATTGCAGAAATGCGCTCAACTTATGATGATCTTGCAGTTGTCTGCTATATCAATTCAATGGCAGATGTAAAAGAATTAAGTGACGTTTGCGTTACTTCCAGCAATGCGCTGAAGATTGTAAGGAATCTTCCGAATCATAATATATTTTTTATTCCTGACGGAAATCTCGGCCGTTATGTTGCAGAACAGATTCCAGAAAAAAACATCATTCTTAATCCGGGCTTCTGTCATGTTCATGCATCAATAACTTCTCAGGCAATTATGAATTGTTTTAAAGAACATCCGGCTGCAAAAATCATTGCTCATCCTGAATGCAGAAAAGATGTCTGTGATCTTGCAGATTATCTTGGAAGTACAAAAGAACTTATTGAATATGTTGCTGAAGATGATGCTCAGGAATATATAGTCTGCACAGAAAAAGGTGTTCTCTACAAAATGGAACAGGTTGCTCCTGAAAAGAAGTTTTATTTTGTAGGTGCAAGTCAGATCTGTCCGAATATGAAAAAGATGACTCTGGAAAAAGTCAGGGACTGTCTTGTTAACATGTCTCCTGTTGCAGTTGTAAGTGAAGAAACTCGTTTAGGTGCAAGTGTTCCTCTCGACAGAATGCTTGAACTTGCAAGTCAGAACAATGTTGTTCCTGAGATGGCCCTTTAAATGAATGACAGCGAAAATAAGTTCTTTACAGATGTACTGATTGTCGGCAGCGGTGTAGCCGGACTGTATTGTGCACTCAAGCTTCCAGAAAACCTGAATGTAACCGTTATTTCAAAGGAGGCTCTGGAAGACTGTGATTCTTATCTTGCTCAGGGTGGAATCTGCATGCTCAAAAATGATGAAGATTATGATTCATATTTTGAGGATACCATGAGGGCAGGGCATTATCTTAACAATAAAGAATCTGTCGATATAATGATTCGTTCATCCCAGCATGTTATAAAAGATTTAATCGGCTACGGAGTTGATTTTGAAAGGAATGAAGACGGCTCTCTGAAATTTACCAGAGAGGGTGCACATTCAACACCTAGAATTCTTTTTCATGAAGACATCACCGGAAAGGAAATTACAAGCCGCCTGCTGGAGGAAGTAAAGAAACATTCTAATATTCATTTATATAATCATGTAACGATGACAGATATAATTGAGCAGAAAATTACCGTAAAAAACAATCAGCCTTCAAGAAGATGTGCGGGAATTATTGCATCTGTTGCAGCTGACAGTCCTCTTGCCGGATATGCAGAAGCAGAAGCAGATGACGGTTCCATGATTGTTCCGATGTATGCAGAAAATGTTGTATGGGCATGCGGTGGTATAGGCGGACTTTATGAGCATTCAACAAACTATCCTCATCTTACGGGAGATGCTCTTGGAATAGCATTGAATCATGAGGTAGAACTGCTGGATCCTGATTACATTCAGATTCATCCTACAACTTTGTATTCAACTGCAAAGGGCAGAAGCTTCCTGATTTCAGAATCTGTCAGAGGAGAAGGCGGTATCTTATTAAATAAAGATAAAAAAAGATTTGTTAATGAACTTCTTCCGAGAGACGTTGTTGCAAATGCAATTCTTGAGCAGATGAAAAAAGACGGAACTCCCCACGTCTGGCTCAGTATGGAGAACATAAAGGAATCAGAGATAAAGACTCACTTCTGTCATATTTACCAGGAGTGTCTTAAGAATGGATATGACTGTACAAAGGAACCCATACCTGTTGTTCCGGCACAGCATTATTTTATGGGCGGAGTAAAAGTTGACCGCTGGTCAAAAACAAATCTGTCCTGCCTTTATGCCTGCGGAGAAACAAGCTGTAACGGCGTGCACGGAAAAAACCGTCTTGCATCAAACTCCCTGCTAGAAAGTCTTGTATTTGCTGCAAGAGCTGCTGCTCACATGGTAGAAGAATCAAAAGAAAAAAAGTATTCTGCTGTAGAAATTGTAAAGGTTGATTATAAAAAATATAAAGATTTACATTCTTTGTTCGGAATGTATAGAGAAAAAATATTAAATGCAATTGAGAGGTCAAGAGAAAATCATGAACGAAATAACAATGATGCTGAATGCAGACAATCTGATTCTGCAAGCGCTTAGAGAAGATATTTCAAGTGAAGATGTAAGTACAAATGCAGTAATGCCATGTTCTACTCCTGGAGAAGTTGATCTTATTGCAAAGCAGGATGGAATTATTGCAGGTCTTAAAGTTTTTGAAAGAGTTTTTTATCTGCTTGATAATAAAACAGAATGTAGTTTTTCTGTAAAGGATGGAGATAAAGTTCAGAAAGGACAGCATCTTGGAACTGTTCATGGAGACATCCGCGTTTTACTTTCCGGAGAACGAACTGCCCTTAATTATCTTCAGCGCATGAGCGGAATTGCAACTTATACAAATCAGGTTGCATCTTTACTTGAGGGAACAAAGATAAAACTTCTCGATACAAGAAAGACAACTCCTAACAACCGTATTTTTGAAAAGTATGCTGTTACTGTAGGAGGAGGGCATAATCACAGGTATAATCTTTCTGACGGAGTTCTTCTGAAGGATAATCATATCGGTGCTGCAGGCGGCGTAAGAAAAGCTGTTGAAATGGCAAAAGCTTATGCTCCTTTTGTGCGCAAGATTGAAGTAGAAGTTGAAACTCTTGAGCAGGTAAAAGAAGCTGTAGAAGCAGGAGCAGACATTATCATGCTGGATAACATGAATCACGACACAATGAAAGCTGCTCTTGATATTATAAATAAAAAAGCAGAAGTAGAAATCAGCGGCAATGTTACAAAAGAAAATATAGAAAAAATAAAAGACCTTGCTGTTGATTATATTTCATCAGGGGCTTTAACTCATTCAAGTCCTATTCTGGATTTGTCTTTAAAGAACCTTCATTCCGTAGCATAAAAAAAGGAGACTGATTTGCGCGCACCTGGAGAAGCACGACGAAGCGAAATTCTTGAAATACTCATTAATGCAAAAGAGCCTGTTTCCGGAAGTGAACTTTCGAGAAAACTGGGTGTAAGCCGTCAGGTTATCGTTACTGACATTGCCTTGTTAAGGGCAAATCATCCGGACCTTATTGCAACGTCAGCAGGTTACGTAATGATAAAATCATCTTCTATCTGCAGAATCTTTAAGGTGAATCATACAGATGAACAGACAGAAGATGAACTTAATATAATGGTAGAATTAGGTGGTACTGTTGTTGATGTTTATGTTGAGCACAAAGTTTATGGAACAATAAGTGCGCCTCTTAATATTAAGTGCCGCCGTGATGTAGAAAATTTTATAAATGATTTGAAAAGTGGAGTTTCTACGCCGTTAAAGAATATTACAAAAGGGTATCATTATCATACTGTGGAAGCCAGATCAACAGAAATACTTGACGAGATTCAGCATAAGCTGGAAGAACGAAAATATCTTATTGAAGCTGTAGATTTTAAATCTGTTTATCAGGCAAAAAATTACAGTAAGTGTTAATTACCATTTTCCGCTGGCACCACCGCCGCCAAACCGGCCGCCACCGCCTTTAAATCCGCCGCCACCAAAACCTCCGGAACTTCTGTGACTTCCTCCGCTAAAGCCACCGCCAAAACCTCCAAATATGTCATCATCGTCAGAACCGAAACGTTTTCTCGGCATTCTTCTCTGGAACGGTCTTCCCGTCAGCATTGAAAGAATAAAGTAGATTCCGAATGGACCTATCCCTTTGTTTGTTGTAATTATAAAGATAATCATTCCTGCCCACAGAAGTATAAAAATACCGGCACCTGCTGAAGATGATTCTTTTTTTTCTACTTTTAAATCTGTATTGATTTTTGCCCCGTCTGTTGCAATTTCTGTAATTTTAATTACTCCGTTAACGATTCCCTGAGAGTAGTTGTTTTCTTTAAATTGCGGGGTGATGTATTTACGTATGATTTTATCCGACTGAGCGTCAGTAAGAAGTCCTTCCAGTCCGTATCCGACTTCAATGCGAAGCGAACGGTCGTTAGGAGCAACAAGAAGCAGAACACCGGTATCCTTATTTTTTTTGCCAAGTTTCCACTGGTCAGCAACTTCTATAGAAACTTCTTCAATAGGGTAGTTACCTAACGAACGGATGGTAAGAACAGCGATCTGAACCTCTGTCTGTTCGTAAACCTGCTGCAGATAAGTATTCAGACGGGATTCCGTTTTTTCATCGATAACATCTGCAAGATCCATTACAGGATTTTTTAATTCAGGAACATTAAACCTGGATTTTGCACTGGCTGAGACAGAAAGTAGAACTGCTGTAATAAAAAGGATAAAGTGTTTTTTTATCATGTTGCTCCGATTTAATTTATTTTTTAAAACTGAATTTGAGGGGCACTCTGGGCTTCCTGAGATGCTTCAAAGTATGACTTTGTGCGGAATCCGTTCATGTTTGCAATGATTGATTTTGGAAACTGGCGGATGTATACATTGTAGTCTTTTGCAGCTTCATTATAGCGCATGCGTTCAACGGAAATTCTGTTTTCTGTTCCTTCAAGCTGACTCTGTAATGCAAGAAAGTTTTCGTTTGCCTTTAATTCAGGATAATTTTCTGTAACCATAAGGAGACGCTGCAGGCTAGAACTGAGTGAATCCTGTACCTGCTGATATTTTTTGAATGTTTCAGGATCATTAAGAGCTTCTGAATCTATGTTTACCATTCCTCCGGCACGACTGCGGGCTTCTGTTACGGCAGTAAGAACTTCGCTTTCATGAGAAGCATAGCCTTTTACTGTAGAGACAAGATTAGGAATTAAATCCATGCGTCTCTGGTACTGATTCTGAACCTGAGCCCACTGACTTGAAACTCCTTCATCCTTTGCCACTATGGAATTATATGTTCCTGCAAAGAATCTGTAGATAATAAAAATAACTGCAATAATGGTTCCGACTGTAATGAGTATTTTCTTTGTTAAAGCTTTCATACTGACTCCTGTATTTTTTATGTTTACTTTTTAAAGGTACTTAAAATTCCTGAGCAGGTCAAGAAAAATACAGGAGCAGCAGTTTTCTGCAGTAAAATTTTACAATTCAGGATAGAATTTTTTCCAGTCGAATTTCTGTTCGTAAAGGTTTGCGGCCTGAAGAATCAGAGCGTCTTTGTATCTTGGTGCAATCAGCTGCATTCCCACAGGAACGTTGTCTTTTGAAAATCCCGCAGGAATTGAAGCAGCAGGGTTTCCTGTAAAATTTGCAAGGAATGTCTGAGACCAGCCGATAAGGGAATCAAGTTTTTTTCCGTTGATGAATTCCGGACCTTTTGTATTTCTGTCATTCCTGTTGAGTATGGAAGCAACGCAGCTTACAGGAGAAATAATCAGGTCATATTTTTCAAAGGCATTTTCAAACTGATCAAGGACATCTGTTCTGGCAAGATTGAATTTATACATGTCTTCGATTCCCATTGAATCAACAATTTCTTTCCAGTAAATGAATTCTTCAGGAAAATCTTCCCGGTGATTTTTAAGCAGGTCATTTCCAAGAGCCTTCTGATGATTAAGGTCGAGGGCGCAGTCAATTGTAATTCCCTTGCACCACTGTTCAGAAAGTTCATTTGCTGTATGTTTAAAATTGAACTTATATTCTTCCACAGTGCATCCCAGTTCTGTAAAACGTTCTGCTGCTTTACGGATGATTGTTCTGACTTCGTCTTCAATTTCAAAAATACCGAAATCTTCCGTAAAGGCAATTTTTAAATTCTGTACCGGAATAGAATATTCCTTAATGAAGTCATGAGTTTTTGGAAGGCTGTAAGGATCCCGCCGGTCTTCATAATTCATGTAGTTTAAAAGAATGGCAGCATCTTTTACAGATTTAGTAAGTCCGCCGTTAAAGCACAGGGGATGAGTGGCACTCCAGGCATCAGGACGGCATACAGATGGAATGGTTCCGACTCCTGCCTTGAATCCGAAAAGATTACAGAAACCTGCAGGCATTCTTATGGAACCTCCTGCATCACCGCCTTCTGCAATTGGAACAAGTCCTGCAGCAACCGCAGCAGCACTACCGCCGCTGGATCCTCCGGAATTATATTTTGTGTTAAACGGGGTAGAGGTAGGTCCGTACATATAATTGTCTGTAGCTCCCCTGAATCCGTATGCAGGAGCATTTGTTTTTCCGATGGCAATTCCTCCGGCTTTTTCCATTGCAGTGCAGAATACTGAGTCGCAGTCATCTATGGCAACAAGGCATTTTACACCCCCGTGGGAATTTGACCAGCCTTTCTTATCCGGTAAAAAATCTTTTAATCCAAAAGGAACTCCCGCAAATTCTCCGCAGTATTCACCACGGTTAAGACGCTCTTCAAGTTCCCGGGCTTTTTCAAGGGCATATTCCGGTTTTGTATAGACGAAGGCATTGATTTTTTTATTGTGTTTTTCGATCCGGTCTAAAAAATATTTAATGACGTCTACCGGACTGATTTTTTTTGTATTTACAAGTTCTCCGATTTCCCAGGCACAAAGGGCTTCAAGTTTCATAATTCATCCTCTTTTTGCAAAAGACTTTCAGCCCATGAATAAGAGAAGAAAATACTTCCTTTATTTTAATCCCTAGTTTTGTTTAGAGACAGGATGGTTCCGAACTGTCTTTTTTTTTTTTTGAGATTATAATGAATATTATTTTTGATGTACAGACATGATAACAAGCAGACTTATAAATAATAAGTCTTCATCATTCCTTTGCCTTTTACATCTATTTCTATGGTTTCGCTGTAACGGAAGAGACTGTCAGTCTGTATTTTTGTTGCATCACTTACATGAACCTTCATAGGCATGCCTGTACTTTCCATTCGGCTTGCCATATTTACTGTATCGCCCCAGATGTCATAAATGAACTTTGTTTTTCCTATGACGCCGGCAACAAGAGGACCTGAGTTTATTCCAAGCCTGATCTGAAGTTTTATAGGTGAAGTTTCGTTGAAAGAATGAACATCCTCAAGAAGGCCTTTTGCAAAATTAATAATCTTTCTGGCACCATTATTGTCCTTATCCTGCGTAAGGCCTGCTGCTGCCATGTAGGCATCTCCGATAGTCTTGATTTTTTCTATGCCTTCACGCTGTGCACGTTCATCAAACATTGAGAACATTTTATTAAGCATGGTGACAACTTCTTCTGCACTCATTTCTCCGCTTATTTTTGTAAATCCAACTATGTCAGTAAAGAGAACCGTAACATTCGGATACTGTTTAGCCAGCGTTCGGTTTGGGTGAGCCGTAAGTTCATCTGCAATTTCTTTTGGAAGAATATTCAGGAGAAGACTTTCTGAACGGTTTTTTTCTGCCTCAAGTTCTTTAGTACGTTCTTTTACTGTATTTTCAAGTTTTCTATTTTCTTCTTCTACGCGGATAAGTTTTCCTTCAAAGAGGGTAACTGTCGTTGAAATGATAAACAGTATGAACAGTCCCGCCAGAAAAATATCAAACAGAATATTTGACAGCGGCTTTAATATGCTTGAGTATGTAAAGACAATTTTTTCTGACAGCGGCTGGTAGGTATGAGGTGCATACATAATGCATCCGAACCCCAGTGTCTTTAAAGGAGTAATCGTATAAAAGTTTTCACCGTGAATGTTTTCTTTATCACCTTCATGGGGTTTGACAACGTTTAGTTTTCCGTTCGAGAGTGTAAAAGTTCCGTTCCATGGACCTGGATCTACGGTAGAACCGTCTGGTACTTTAATTGAGAATTTCCAGTCAGTGATAATCGTGCTGCTCATGTTGTTATAGATTACACCATCATACTGGGCACCGGTTCTGTCAGGGTCATCTTCGTCAACCCAATGCTTTTCTGCGTTCTGAGAAAAAGTTATGCAGACTGATTTTGAAGAATCATTCTCTGTATAAGGGTTTCCGATAGTTAATGTTCTTTCCGGAAGTGCTATTCCTGTAATTGACACAATAACGAGAATCAGGATAACGCCTGCCAGACTTACTGAGAAGGTCTGCCAGAAATGGTTTCTTACGATTCTTTTTTTTGATTCTTCTACAGTGTTTTCAGTTTTATAAGTTGGAGTAAGAATTGCGGAACTTTTCTGCTTTCCGGAATAAAATTCCAGTTCCATTAATTTTATGGAAGAGAAGAAAAGGTGCAATGCTCCAAGTCCAAGAGCGATGTTTATCCAGGAAAATCCGTATACAAACAGTACTAAAATTATACCGATTACAGGTAATAAAAAATAAACAAAAAGGGATATAAAAACGTTTCCGGCAACTTTTTTTTTGTTCTGCAGCAGCATTGTAAACGTAATCAGTCCAGGTATAACTCCCAGGGCAACGCTTAAAGGATAAAGTTCATTCCTGTGGTAGAGATTTTTTTCGTCTATATAATAGAATAAATCCGTAAACTGAGAGATTATTGTTAGCAGGACACCAAGAAGACAAAAAGCAAGGACTATAAAAATTTGTACGGGCATTCCTTTTTTTATAGAATAGCCCGGTTTTAAAAGAAGGGTAAAACTTAATCTGGACTGTTTTATAAATTCACATACATAAAAGCAAAAGAAGAATGGAATCAGGAAGTTGCAGATGTAAACAATGAAATTACTGGCGCGTACCATAAACCAGCCGGTACTGCTGGTGTTTCCGCGGAAAAAGTAGGCAAGAGTGTCAAAGAGAAGCAAGAGCCCTGTAAAAAATTCAATAAAGATAAGGGTTCGTCTGCCGTTCTGTTTTAGTTTATGACCCGAACATAAAAAAATTCCCATCTGAAAGCAAAAGAGAGCAAGTATGATAAGGCATGAAATATTGAAAATTTTTGAAAATTCAGTCATTTAATATTTTCCTTTACAGTGGTCTTATTTATAATTATAACACATGTCCCGGGTAATATCGACAATCTGTCTTGAAAGAATCTTTTATGCAGAAAAACGAAACCAGACTGTGTTCATCCACGGCTGCAGTATTTACCGGGCTTACAGGAAAACAAAATGAATACGAGTAATTTAAAAAACGGTGATCTTCTTTTTATGACGGATGAGTCAGAACTTTCAAAAGCGATAATTGAAGCAACAGAAAAATACAGTCATGTGGGAATTTATTTTGACGGAATGATTTATCATGCGTCAAGAAAAAGGGGAGTTGCAAAACAGAATCTGGCTGAATACCTTGCTGAAGAAAAGCGCAGTGTATTTGTATACCGTTATCCTGAGATTGAAGCAGATCTTATCCGGGAGAGGGCAGAAAAATATATAGGATGCGAATACAATCACAGTTTTTATCCTGACAACGGAAAGTTTTACTGTTCTCAATATGTTGCAAAAATTCTTCCGATTTTTGATGTGATTAAAATGAAGTTTGGTGACGGCAAAAAAGAAATTACGGATTACTGGAAGGAATATTATAAAGAACTGAACCTGCCTGTTCCTTCAGGTCAGCCGGGAACTAATCCAGGTCAGCTTGCAAAATCAGAGAAACTTCAGTACATAGGAAAACTGTCTGCGGATTAATGACGTGCCCCCGCTTGCGCCATTGCGCTGGATAAAGGAGAAACATACTTTCTGGTGGGGTATGCTCCGGTTTTAGCACAATGCTTTGCTTTCCAGATAACAATTATCAGCACCAATATCTATTTTATTCGACCAGTCTTTCTCACTATCAATATTCGGGTCTTTATCCCAACAAACAGAACCATCAGAATCAATATAACAGCGGTTAAAAATAGATTTGTCGCTTAAAATATAATATACATTTCCCTTCTGAATATAAGAGCTCATGTCTAATAAACGTTTTTCATTATTATCAAAGGTTATAATCAGTCTGAAAGAATCCTGAGGAACAACATTTACAGGCTTTCTCCTGCCAGAAGCAAAATAAGAAGCTGCCTTAGAATCAAAACCTTTTGAAATATAATATTCTACTGTATTTGGCATGCTAACCTCCTACTGTAATGGATCGATACTAAACAAATCCTGTTTTTTTACTGCAAGTTCCCAGTTTTCCTGTAATTCAGTTTGATGAAAAGCTGCCCAACCTATAACCATTTTCAATTGTTTAGATGGCATTTCACCTCATGTAGCATTATATCATTAAACGATTCATAGTAAAACTATTATATGTACGGGCGTGTCCCCGCTTGCGCGGGGTCGGGCCTTCCGCACTTCGCCTGTCGGCTCATCCCGTTTCGCGGGACTAAAGGTGCTCCACGCCCTCACGCAGTTGATATTTTGCCGAGGGCTGTCATATTGACATTTGTCTATATATCAGCTAAATATATCATATAGATATTTATCTATGAGAGGTATTTATGAATGAATCAGAAACAGCTCTTATATGCAGGGCTTTGGGAGACGAAAACCGTCTTCAGATTATAAAAATGCTGACCGGCGGAGAATTATGTGCCTGTAAAATTCTTGATGCATTTAATATTACTCAGCCGACTCTTTCTCATCACATGAAGATTCTCGCGGAATGTAATCTTATTAATTCACGTAAAGAAGGGAAGTGGACTTATTATTCAATAAACCGCAAAACAATTTCAGAGTTTAAAAGTTCAGTATCTGTGCTTATGCGTAAAAATTCGCCTGAGAAAAAATCATCTGAAAAACAGTGCTGTTAAATTTATAAAGAAATCTTTTTTGATGACAGATATAAGGGGTCTATGATGAACCATAAAGAAAAAGCGGTAAATTATTTTTCACAAAAATTACATTGTTCTCAGTCTGTTTTAGCAGCCTTTGCCACTGAATGCGGAATTACAGAAGAAGAGGCACTCAGGCTTGGCAGCTGTTTTGGAGGCGGCATGGGCAGAGGGCATGTATGCGGAGCAGTAAGCGGTGCACTGATGGTACTGGGATTATTGTATGGACAGAAATATATAGGCGACACGGAAGGAATTCAGTCATCAAATAGGGTAAATGATTTAATGATGTCCCGTTTTAAAGAAAAATGCGGTTCCTGCATCTGTAACGATTTATTAGGCTGTGATATTACTTCAGAAGAAGGTCATCAGTTTTGTGTGGATAATAAACTGTTCACAGAATTATGCCCGACACTGGTTTCTGCCGCTGTTGAAATAATTGAGGGAATAATCCGGGAAAATTAGGTTATAAAGCCTATTTAAACGCTCTGTTCAGCCATTTCATGAACAGTGTCTTTCCAGCTTTTTATTAATTCAGCAGGTTCCAAAGGTACTACATCTTTTCCCCAACCTAAAATCCAGCGCAGGATCGGCATAAACTGACTTGCTTCAAAACTTAAGATATAGCCGTCGTCACATTCTTCAATAGTTTGCTTTGCTCCCCATATTCTGTTTTTAGAATATGACCAGGCATAGCTGTTTTTTGAAAATTTAATCTTGTAAACCTGAGGTTTTTCATCATTAAAACAACCAAAGTTACCGACAACATAATTCTTAAAACTATAATTTTTAGGAAGAAAAAATTTTTTTTCAAATTCAAGAATCCCAACTCTAGAAATTCTTGAAAGATTGAACAGTCTCCTTCCTTCATGTTTTTGTCTCAAACAATAAGCCCATAGATCCCATATTCCGTTATCAAATATTAACTGGTATGGCTGCACCTTATAAGTTTCGCTTTTTGTTTTTCCTTCCGGGGTATACTCAATCTGGAGAACAGCATTCGTTCCCATTGCCTTGTATATTTTATCCCAAATTTCATTTTTTATATCTGCCACTGGTGCTCCCATAAAAAGAATTCTGGAATAATTGGCCGAGTTGGTATTTCCAAAAGATTTTAATTTTGCTTCTTCTTTTGTCAGAAACTTTTTTGCTTTTTCATAAACAGGCGAATCTTTTATGGAATCAAGAAAACTTGATATAATAGAAATTTGTTCTTTTTTTTGAGCTTCTGAAAATTCTGTTTTGTCAATTTCTTGAACTATTTTATTTTGTTCGGCATAGGTATTGTTATAAAAATATTTCCCGTCAGCATCTTTCTCTACACAATATTCCTTCAATTCTTCTGGAAGCCATTTGTAAAGATTTTGAAATGAAGCACCTTTTTTTAGTCCGTTTTTGATAAGAAGTTCTGACATATCTTTGATAGACAGGTGCTGCCTGTCATGTTTTAAAGCACGTATAATACAATCAATCTGTTCAGACTCTTTCTGAGACTGTCTCTTCGGTTTTTCTTCTTTTGCATTTTCTTTCAGAAATTCTTTTATAAACTTTCTTATTTTTTCAGCAGGTGGTTTAGGGCCTTCATCGTCTAAAAAGTCTTCCCACTGCCATTCAAATTCTTCAATAAGGATTTCACGTTCAGTCTTTGAAATTTTAAGTTTATTCAGTTCTTCATCAAGAATATCATTCACATTTTTCATAATAAGCCTCATCTTCTCATTTTTTGAGAACCTCATTGTATATTATAAAGTCGTATTTTAAGAAAAACAAGGGAGGTTTTATGAAGACAGAATTGAAAGTCAGAAGAAATACTTATTCCGAGTTTCTTGAATTTGATCTTCAGAATGTACTTGCTTCAAATGTAAAGCGTTACATTGCTGAGTCTGGTTTATCTATAGATGAACTCTGCATCCGCACAAATCTTTCTCATGCAACTATCAGCCGCCTTAAGACGGGGAAAAATATTTCTTTTCGCAGTCTCTGTGCCCTGGCAGAAGCGTTGAATAAAGACTGGAGAGTTTTCTTTATGTAAAAGCAAAACTTGGCTAATTAAGAAAACTATCACGAAAAGATAGTCAATCTAAATAATAATTAAGTGGAGGAAATACTATGGGTAGAGACGCGGTAGCAGACATGAGAAGAAGACGGCTCAGGAGGCTAAAAAAAATGAATAACTCTTCAATTACTTATACTAAGGATGAACCTTACGCAATTTGTTTTTATCTTTATAACCTCTTTGAAGAAAAATCAAATTCAAATGTAATTAATGATAATGATGAAGCCATAAAGGTTTTTCTTGAACATACAGAAAATCTGAATAAAACAGAACGCTTAAAAGTTGTCTTAAAGAAGGAAATTCATAATCTTGAAAAACAAAATAAATTAAAACGCTTTACAACACCTCCGTCAGAAGAAATGTGTTTTGAGGATGCAGATATTCCGTATGAATATGAGCAGGATAAAAAGGTTGAACGTGCAATGCGTCACTCTGACCGGGCAGATGAAATTACGATAGATCTTCACCGCGTTTTGTATTGTTCTGAAAAGCCTGTATTTTCTTCCATAATAAATACCGTTATTTTTGGAAAAGAAGATGACATCTCTTTAAGTTCAAGTATGAATCTTTCAAAGAAACAGAAAGAAGCTGTCTTTGATGTATCAAAAACAAGATTTCTCATTGATAATGTAAATCTTTCAGAAAATGAAGCCCGCTATATACTTCTGGAGTGCCGTCTTGATACAAATGAAGATTTACGTTGTCTTTCCCGCAGTTGTCAAAATGAACTCCACAACAGCATTCCTGAACTGCTTGGTATTACGAAAAAAGAACTGACCTATATGCTTCGCAGTGACCAGAAATTAAAATCATTCGGTTTTATCGATGATGAAGGTAATTATGATTCTTCTCTGAATGAATGTATTGAATCTCAGAGTATTGAACCCTATTTCAGTGATCTCTTAAAAACATTCGACTGCAGCAATGCTTATTCCCTGAATAGTTTCTCCGTAAAGCAGGAATCACTTGAAATTTGCAGCGACTTGTTGAATGGAAAAAATCCGGTTTCAATTCTGTTTTATGGTAAGCCAGGCAGCGGAAAAACGGAGCTTGCAAAATCACTCTGCAGACAGACTGGAAAACAGATTTATATTTTTAAGAATGAAGCGGAAACAAATGAGCGCAGCAATGTTTTAGGACGTCTTGTATGTCTTCTTTCTATGGAACGCAAGGATTCTATTTTGATTGTAGATGAAGCAGATTCTCTTTTAAGAACTATGGATTTCAGCTTTTTTGGAATGTCTCCTTCAAAAACAAAAGGCACTGTTAATAAAATGCTCGAAAACAACAGGGACAAGGTAATATATATTATTAACCATCAGCATCAGATTGATGATTCTACTCGCCGTCGCTTTACTTTCAGCATACGGTTTGAAGCAATGCCTAAAACAATGATGAAAAACATTGCAGAACAGAAACTTAAAGACATGGACATTACAGAAAATACAAAAGCGGAATTAGTTTCTATGCTTGATAAGTATCATCTTACCGGCCAGAGCGTAGAAAATATTGTAAAAACAATTGATGCAATGGAATGTAAGGACGAAGATACCCTCTTAAAAAAAGCGGATATCGTAATGAAGGAGAATTCACTTTTACTTAACGGAAAGAAAAAGAAAATGCGTGATAAAGTAAAAGCCGAATATGATTTGCGTGTTCTCAATGCTTCTATGGATCCTAATGAAATTGTAAGTATGGTTCAGAATGCAGCCAAATATGCAGAAAAGAACAAGAATACAGAAAACGGAATACGAATGCTTTTCTATGGATTAAGCGGAACAGGAAAGACGGAGCTTGCCCGTTATATTGCAGAACAGCTTGGAAAAGAAATTATTCTCCGCCGCCCGAGTGACATTCTGAGTCCGTATGTAGGGCAGGATGAACAGCATATCCGCGAGGCTTTTGAAGAAGCTGAACAGAATGATGCTATTCTTCTGTTTGATGAAGCAGATACTTTCTTCTATGACAGAAATCAGGCACAGCGCACCTGGGAACGCTCCCTTGTAAATGAATTTCTTACCCAGATGGAAGAGTTTACTGGAATCCTTATTTGTACAACGAACCTGCGTAACATAATGGATCCAGCAATGCAGCGACGTTTCCATATGTTTGTAGAATTTAAACCGATGAAGTTTGACGGAATAAAAATCATGCTCGAAAAATACTTCCCTTCATTCCATCTTTCAAATAAAGAAATCGAAGAACTGGAAGATTGTGAAAGTGTAACTCCTGGTGACTTTGGCGCCCTTTCAAGCCGTATCCGCTTTATGAATCCGGATGATGTAAATTCTGCCTACATTCTTGATGAACTCAAAAAACTTCAGGAAGAAAAGAAAAAGCAGTGGAAGGACGAAGGTAATTCAAACAATGGAAAAATTGGATTTGTAGTCTGATAGAGAGGAGGAAAAATTCTACGTTATTGGAACTGGTTATTCATACTTTATTCCAAAATAATTCAGAGTATCTTTCATCGCATCCTGCCCGGTGAGGCAGGTATCGCGAAGAAAGCCTCTTTCTTCCTTCCAGTTCTTGATGCCACGGTACGAAGCGTCAAGGCACGCTTCGCTTAAAGCCTTGACATCTTCGTTTGACAGGCTCTTGATTGCCATCATAAGCCCGTCATAATAGTACATCTTAAGTTCTTCTGTAATTATAAAAGGAACTATGTTGTGTTTAAGACATTCCTTGAACATAATCAGGCGGCCCACACGACCGTTGCCATCCTGGAAGGGATGAATGGATTCAAAACGTACATGAAAATCCAGAATATCATCAAAAGTAATTTTAGATTTAGAATTATATTCTTTAAGCAGAGCCTTGATTGCACCTGCAACTTCTGCAGGTTTTGTTGTTTCACTTCCGCCAACTTCATTTTCAAGGATTTTGTAATCACCGACTTTAAACCAGGATTTCTGACTGTCAGTAGTTCCGGATTTCAAAATGAAATGAAGCTGCTTTATAAAACTTTCTGTAAGTTTTGTATGTGCACCTTCGATTATCAGATCTATGCAGCGGAAGTGGTTTACTGTTTCAATAATATCATCAACCTTTACGGCCTTATCTGTAACTCCAAGAGTTTTTGTTTCAAAGATGTAACGGGTCTGGTCATGAGTAAGTTTTGAGCCTTCAATGTGATTCGAATTATAAGTAAGCTCAATTTGAATTTTATGATAAATACCACCCTTAAGGCCGGCTTCTTTTTCGCGTTTTAAGAATGTAAGAAGTGTTTCTTCTGTAGAAGAATGACGAGGTTTTCTATCCGGCTTTTTTGCGGTTGATGGAATCTTCCAGGTTTTTCCTTCTAAAAGAGCACCTTCAACGCGACCCTGAGTACAATAATTTCGTACACTGCGTTCGCTAATTTGCCAGAGTTTAGCAGCTTCTTCTACAGAAATGTATTTAACCTTACTCATAGGAAAGATTATAGCATGTTATCGGCAAAATATAAAGGCAGAAGTATATGCAGGAGTAAGATTTATTTTGCCGATAAAAAATATGAATACATTAGTAATGAAAAGAATAACATATATGGGAAAATAATTTTCTTTTAGTTTTTATGTTATTTATCACAACCCCATATTTCGATTAGTTCATTACCCAAATCATTTTCACGTTTTTTTATTGATTCTTCGGTCCATACAAAGTTATGACAATAATTAATAATTTCTTTTGAAATGGATAAACTTATATAATTGCTCATTCCATTATTTTTACCAATGTCACCTTTATATTTTTTTTCAAAAATTTTATTACTAATTGTAGAATTCAATCCCTTCTTTATCAATGTCATATTCCCCAAAGAAGAAACGCAATACTTTCTATATTCTTCAGGCTTTTCATCTCCATTACCAATTACACGTTGGTTTATCCAATCTTCATCTTTATACCATTTTTGTGGTAAAATATGCTCTAATTCTCGTTCCTTTTCAAATTCCAGACCTTTGTTATAATCATCTTCTTTAGGATCCAATTTTGCATATCTGTGGAGTTGAATCATAAAAAGAAAAAGCTTGCCAAGTTTTGGGTTAACTTCAGCGAGCCCTTCTTTTAATTTAATATTTGTAAAAAATTTATCAGGTTCCGACATAACATATTCTAAGAGATTTTTCTCATCACCTACTTGTTCCTTTTTTACAAATTGGTAACAATATTTATTAAAATTTTTATTTGATTCGCCAGATATTAAATAATGCATAATTATTTTTTCAACCATGCATAAACGTTTATCTAAAAGGTCATCATTTTTACCATAATAAATATTGTACAGATATAATATATATGGTGTGAAAGTTGATGTTTCGCTTACATTCAAAATGCATGATAATCGTTTTCTAACCTCAATAAATTTAATCGGCTCTGTAGGATTAAATTGGGGCATTATATTCTTATATATATTTGCATAAGAAATAATGATATCAATGAGTTTTTTTATTTCTTTTACACTAGTGAATTTATTTATTGCTGTTTTATAAACTTTTGCTAAATTTGTAATAACTTCATCCTCTGTCGAAAATATACCAATACATATAGCAACAGAATGTAGTAATAATTCAATATTATCTCTCTTATATCTACCTATATTCTTTTGGGTATGCCACCATTTTCTTGTATCTTCATCTTTTTCAAAAGTTTCTTCCCATGTTGATTTATAATACTCATAAACTTTATCATAAGGCATATCACATTCTTTTAATTGTTGATAAATCTTGTTTTTTATAATATCAGTAGGTGAAAGTGGAATTCCCGCACTATTGATTGTATCAAAGATTTCTTGTTCTTGTTCTGAATCATCAATTACAATCCTTACAAGAATATTGTTCTTATTTTCTTTCTGCTCAAATAGAGAAAGCCACAGTTTTTTTAAATCTATTAAGTTTATATCAGCTAATTGCTTATAAAAGAATTTATAACAATTTCGAATTAGTTCTTTATCATATTTGCTGATTTCTTTAATTTTTTTACCATTTGCAATCGCTTCTTCGTATAATATTTTCTCTTTTTGAAGTTCTTGTTTAATTTCATTTTGAAGAGGAGCAGTTATTATAAGTTGTTTTCCATTTTTTTCAACACTACCAATTACCTTAGAATAGGCTTCTCCGTCTAAGTGGCTATGGTTCAATAAGAGATTATATTTTATTTCAATGTCATTGTAAATTTTTTTGTAGAATAGGCTATTTATAGCTATGGAATCATCAGAAGTATCCCAGTATTCTGAATCTTTTAAATAATCATACATTACTTTTATCAAAATACTCAAAGTTGTTAATCTTTGCTGTCCATCAATGATAGTAGTATCAGTTTCATTTGTACCTGGTTTCAATGTTTTCTTTAAAATAATTGAACCTAAAAAATGCTTACCGTTATTATTAAGCAAATCACTTAATAAGTCTGACCAGTTTTCAAGATTCCAAATATATGGGCGTTGAAAGTATGGAACTTGTATTGCATCATCCTCTTTGTCTACTAAAAAGTATAAAGATTCGCCTTTTGCAATCATCAATGAACCCCTCTTAAGAAAAAGCTATACAATAATTATACCACAGTTCTCGCAAAATTGCACTTTTTCTTCTATAAACTCTCCGTTTTATTCTGTTTCCCATACTCTTCACAATACATTTGCAGACACTCTATTGAACTGTTAGTTCCTCGAATCAATTCAGAAGCAATCTGGAGTGCGTTTTGGTAAGGGTTATCTTTTATCGTTTGTGATGTTTTATCAGAATCCTCTGGAAGCTGTGCATATTCAAGGTTGTATGCATAAGGATGTTCGTGACTAAACTTGCCGTCACTACCAAGAAACTCAACTCGTGTGCTGCCGGCGTCTATCCAATCTGCAAAATTCTTTATTCGTTTATCATGTTCAAAAAAATCTTTATCATCCTTGCAGCTGCAAAAAACACCAATATGATTTTCTTCCCCAATACAATAAACCAAGTCACCACTTCTGAATGGAAAAGGAATCGTGACATAATCATTTTCGTACGACGGTTCTTCTTACAAATAAAGATAGCGGAAGATTAATTCACGGTCGCGGTCGCTGAACTGCCAGTTGATTTTTGTAAGATAATCACGAACTGTTTTTGAAGGAAATAGCGCGATAATCTGTTCGTTTGTAATTGTCTTTACATCTACATCATGTATGAAATTCTTTTTACAAGACTCTCAGCTGGATTTTGCAGTTTCCCAGTTGTTAGATTCTTTTGCCCATTGCAAAACAGCATTACGAACATCAACAGGAACCTCATAACCTTCAAGAGGTATAATATCTTCAATCGTCTCTGAACGTTTGTCAGATAGTTCTATGCGGCTGATTAAATCATAATTGTTATCAACACCATCCCGATCTTTATGTTTATATGGGAACAGGTATAAGTTAGGCAATGAACGGGCATCATTTGCATTGTACATAACGATTTCAATTCCAAGGCCTTTTGGTAAATCTTTTGTGGGAATATAAACAGCGAACCTATGTCCCCTTTGACTTGTATATTCCTGCTTATAAAATTTTGACATAATAAAATATTGAGGAAAACTAATATAATTAATTTGCGTTTTTCGCCTGTTCAAAAAATACATATCAAAATCCTTAGCTTCTTCTTTTTTAGTCATAATATTCTCCTGTTATCTGAAATAAATATACCTTCTTAAATTCTCATTTTATGAGAATTTAAGAAGGTATATTATTCCACTATCTGAAATGAAGGAGGCTTTGAATATGAATGAAGTTATTAATGAATTATTTGATTTAATTGAACTTGATTTTGATTTTGGGCTAGCATATTTTTCTAGTTTATATTGTGACGGTGGGGTTTATTCCGCCTTGGAAGGACTCTGCGAAAATAAAAATCTTCAGAAGGATATTCATAAAGATATAAAAGAATGGGAAAAAGATATTCTTGAATATATAAATTCCATGAAGGGTAAAGATATTCTTCCTGTATATGTTGATAGGATTAAAGAAGCTATTGTGCATTTATTAAATGAAAAATATGAGGTAGAAAATCAAGTCAGCATTGATGATATTATTTCCAGAATTAACGTATTTATAAAAAGAGTAGACAATGATTTTATCCCAGATATAAAAAAGCAACTTGAAATTATCAACAAGCAAATTTGCAAAACTTCACATGATAATGTTTGGAATAAAATCAACGATTTCGTAATTACAAAAAGAAATGTTATAAGGAAAGCACAGATTGATTTCATAAAATTTCGCGATGAGTATCTTTCTAATAAGGTGGTAAAAAAATGAAGAAAACTAAAAAGGAAATTAAATTTGTATATCAGTCAGATTATTATTTTCCAGGACCAAAGTATGCAGAAAAACTAATTACAAAAGAAGAGAAATTTCGTGACAAAATCAGAGATTTACGCTGGGAAGATATACATAAACAAAACAACAGGTTTGATCTGAACAATAAGGATAACATTGAAAAACTTTTGAAAATCAGCGATATGACCCATGAAGTTTATCTCGAATACGTAGCGAAACTTCGTAAAGTTGAAGCCGATGTCGAAGCTTGGGGATTAGCAGAAAAATACCCGGATTACTGTATTAATGCCGGCCTCTATTGTTACCTGGAACTTCCAGATGGGAATGATTATTACTGCCAGCTGATAAATGAACACAGCAGTAAAGATAGGAAGTTTTATTTTGATGAGAGTATGTTCAATAAGAAATTTGCAACTCCGATTAGAGGCTTAATATACCATGATATTTCCTATCCGTTTTATTACATGGTAGAAGAACACAGGTTGTCATTTAAGGAAGTTTTGGGATTAACAAAGAAGAACTTCTATACGGAAATTAAGCTTGAGCTGGAGTAACATCCAGCAGTTTACATATTGCTTCAAATTTTAGATATGCCTCAAACGCTTTCTGAGCATATTCATTTGAAGCAACATCCTCATATTCCTTGTAGGTACTATATAGAAAAGCCAAATCGTTCAAGCGGAATGAAAGATGTTTTTTGAAATTTTCATTTTCTGTTAGTTGATTTTTTATCTGTGCAGGATTTTTCTGTAATAATTTTATTAAATCTTCAGCCTCATTTTCAAACTCCTGTAAATCTTTATTCTGAATCTCAATATTCTCTGCTGATAACCAGGGACCATCTACGGGTTTCAGTAAAAAAGGAATCCACATTTCGTTTAATAAATCAGCTAGCTTGTCGAAACTCTGCAGTATCTCTTGTTTGAGAATATAACCAAATGTAAAAGTTTCATCATATTCATGTTCAGGTATATCTACTGCAAATGTAAGCCCCTTTGCTCTTTTTGGATATAGCCTGAAATAGTCTTCCTTAGTTAAATCGATGTCATTTGTTTCTTTGTAAAAATGTTTTAATATTGAATATGTAAAAGGATTGCACATATCTACAATGGCTACAATTTCGCCTTTCTTATTAACAAAGGCTCCCTGAGATTCATCGATATAATCCCACATTCTTCTTCCATACGGAGTTTTCTTCCCAGGCACATAGCAATCGTAGTACTCTATCGAATCTCCATACTCAATTTTGACGAAACAGTAGTAACATTCGTCGTCAGGCTCACATTCCAGGTAGTAACAGACACCGTCCGCATCTTTGTAAGAACCTTTATTATTTTCAACTATGTAATGGGCGGCTTCGAGAGAATCGACCGTGCCGATATGACGCCATACGGTTTCTTCTGTTTTCCAGATACAGGCATTACGTTCAATTTCTTCTGCCGGTAATTCTATAGGGTAGGGAGGCGGCGAATTAAGATATGTGGCTATCCAGATTTTGTATTCCATAGCTTATTCTCCTTTTTGTGGTAGTTTTAGGCCGCGTATGGTTCTGAACATTCCGGCAAGCCTTGCTTTTGTTTTTGCAAAATACGGTTCATTTAAATCTTCCATTCTCCAGATTTCATCATAATCTTTTGAGCTGTATTCCTTTAGTAATTTGTATTTTTTATCCAGAAAATCAGTCCAGACCGGAGACCCGCAATTATACTTATTACATGCAGACTCGATGCTGTCGCAATATGATTCAATTTTATCCAGCATTTTTTTTGAGAGAGGAATAATCTTTTTATTTTCTCTGTCATAATTTCTGCTTGTAAGGTAGTGTGTCATCTCGGAAAGGTCTTCTTCACAGAAATGCAACTGAACGGCGTATTCATAGTCACTGTACCATTCCGGTGTTTTTTCTTCTTCTGAATAATCGCTTAGTTTCTGCTCGTAATAATAGCGGTCAATATGATTTACTCTTTCTTTCCAAGCCTTTCGTTCATAATTGTATTGAACAAATAGACCGTCTTTATAAAAATGAGGAGTACTTACAGACCAGTCTCCGCCTCGTTTATAGATGACTTCTTCAAAATACATGTGATATTCTTCTTCCTGTAAGTTCCAGCAGATTCGTTTTGCCTTTCCAAGATTTTCTTTTTTTGGTTCAACATAGGTCACTTCTTTTATAAAGGCACAAAACAGATGATAGACATTTTTAAACTCTTTGAGCGGATGATCAAAAATGAGAAAGAATAAAATCCTGGTTTCGTCATTTTCTTCTTTTGTTGCAAAAATCGCGTAATTTTCTTTATGAAGTTCAGCTGTCGTAAACTTTACTTCCGGATTAAGTCTGTATACATTGCTGAATTCTTCTGAGAAAAGATCTATTTCTTCCTCCGTTGAATCTCTAAATGTAAATGGTAAATAAAGCATTGTTTACTCCTGGTCTGTATTCATTTGTTTCACTCCTTGATTAACAAAACTGCCACGACTGGCCGTGTACATGGCAGTTTTTTCATCACTTATTTGCTTAAACGATGGTTACGTGGAAACTGATCTAACTGTTTAGATTTTGTTTTGTATTCCAGGTCTGTAACTCTTTTCATTTTATAAAGTTCTTCAAGCTGAGCTCTAACCATAGCCAAGTCAGCTAAAGAATTTATTTCATATGAATGATTGTGAATTGTAATTGAAGCCATATTTTTTCCTCCTTTTAAAAGTATTTCTAACTCCCGTCGGAGTTAAGGAAGTCTTTTTGTCTCCCTGTTTCTTGCAAGATGTTCATATAATAAAATATCTAATTCTCATAAAATGAGAATTTTGCACATGAAATGAAAAAAAAATTAATTTCCTCCAGTACATGCCTGAATAATGTCATTAATAACAGCTTTTCTTTTTTCCTTTGGAAGAGTCGATAAAAACATTCGTAAAGCCAGATTTTTTTGCATTTCCAGTTTTAACTTTGCTATGGCTTCTTCTTTTGGAAGCCCTTCATCAACATAACCAAAACCACAAATTCCACTTGAAGTAATAGCAGTTCCTGTTACTGTATTCATAAAAAAAGCCTCCTTCTCACAAATCAAGCGTAAGTATGTTTATTCTCCGTTCAAAAGCCCATTTTTTAATTATTGCCCTGTATTCATCTTTTAAACGGCAATTACAAATACCTTTTGCTTGTACTATTGTCCAGGACTTTACCTGCAACTGAATACAGGAAATGAACTTTTCGTTTAGTTGTACACCTACGATAATATCTCTACGGGCAACGGCAGAACCTCTGTAACAGCTTCCAACGCAGTTATGCATTTTTTGTCCAAGCTCGAAGAGTTCATTGGTGTCTTTTGGAAGAATAAAATTATATATATTGTAATTTGTATCTTTGACTGTTGCTTCCAGGATTTTATCCGTTTCAAGATATGGAATTTTCTCATTGCTATTTTTGTGACCTCTGTATGTATTCGGTAGAGCATCAACGAGAGCATCATGGATTTCTGTAGTAAAGCATTCTTTAACTACTCGTTTTTTTAAGGTTTCAGGCAGAGCAGCTCCTCTGGAGTAATACATTTGAGCGGCATCAACAAAATTGTGGTATCCGTCTCTCATTGCTTTTATCAAGTGAGCCATTGTTGTTTTTTCATCCTGAACCTGAAAGCTTTCTGTAGTCCATCTGGTAACTGTCCCCAAAAGATCTTTTGCATAATCATTCAAAAAATAAAATAGATCACTGCAGTGATTGTCATCTTTTATTTCAAGACGTTTTTTATTTGTGTCGTATTTAATGTATTTAAAATAAGTCTGGCATAAATCCCTGTCTTCCAGAAAACGTGTCATAATATTTACATCTTTAAATCCCCATGTTTTTAAAACTGAATAGACGGGGAGGGCAAGAGGATTTTTATCAAAGATTCTCCGCATTCGTTTAAATGGTTTTATATGAATGTAATTGCAGATATCCTGATACGGATTACTGCTGGACCTGTTTACAACCTGATTAAATTTCTTTCCCAGTAAATTTTGAAGATCTGCAGCCTGAGGACAGGCAGGACAGGTAACATAATCAGTTAATGCCGGAATACCATTTTTATAAGATGAATTTGCATAGCCTGTTCCATACAATTTCTTTGCATAAGCAGCAAGGCTGTTTTGTATATCACTGGTAATATTGTCTGGTAGCGAAACAGGATAATTTTCGAGGAACTTTTCAGATTCGTATGGAACAGTAAAACCCGTCCGCATATAAAATGCCCATGTTTTATATGCATAATGGTATTTCTTCCGACCATCTTCTGAAACTGAAGTGAACACAAAATCCACTCGCAGTTTAATCATGTCTCGGGAAGTTTCATTTCTAGTTTCAACTTTTGATATGGTCCATTTATTTATGGATGCAAATTGAGAAGGAACCGGATTACCACATTCAAAGTAAAGCTGTCCATTACAGGTCTTACCGCAGGCTTCCCATTTTTTATGAAGCGAACACCAGGCTTTCTTCTTCTCTATTGAAAAGGGAGTAAAAAGAGGCTGATAAATATCCTGTTCGGAACCGAGCCAGTTCCGGCTCTTGTAATTATATGTGTAAAACATATCAGCGCTCCGAATGAATTATTGATTGAATAATTTCTTCCTGATCTTTAAGAAGCTCCCGGATTTCATCAGTCTGGGCATCAGGAGATTTTTTAAAATCTTTAAGTACTGAAAAATATCTTTTTGCTGTTGTTATGACAGCAGGTGATGAAAGTCTTTTATCTTCCAAAGCTTTATGCAGTACAGTATCAAAATAATGAGATACTGCGGTGAGCTCTTCAAATCCATCACATTCCTTATCATCTGTACAACAAAGAGCTGTTAATATCAGCATATTTGCTGCAAGTGTCATACCTTTCAAGGCATTACAATATAAATCTACTGGATTGATATTTGTCTTTTTCATGGGAACCTCCTGTCTTTATTTGCAAATATATAACACGAGATTCTCATAAAATGAGAATACGATAATTTATAATTCCCAATGTCAAAAGGAGGCAGTATATGAAAGATGTGACCGCAAAATTTATCAGAAGCAAAATTGCCAGTGCAGTCTTTGAAATTACAAGTATTTATCCACCTAGAGCCTGTGTCTATTCACATGAATTTCAATCATCTATTATCAGCGGGTTGTTTATACGTATCGATGAACAATTTTGGAATTAGAACACGGATATAAAGGAGGCATAATCATGGGAAACAAAATACGAAATGACTTTTAAGGATATCAATCAGTAAATTGAACGGGTAGGGGAGTTCAAATATTCTCATATTTTGAGAATCAAATATTGTAATATCATCTAAGAATTGATTTGAACCTGAGGAGAAAGAAACTATGAATAAACTTATAAAGACAGAAGTTCTTACAGTTTATATCTCACAATTTTTATTGCTTCTTGTTATTCCATTTTGTAATGCAATTCCGTTGTGGTCAGAAACAATTTTCATTACAGGTTTCAAGAGTATTACAGGCTTTCTCGTTGTAATTGCCATCTTTTTAATAAACATATGGTTTCTCTTTAAAAAGTTCTGGAGATTTTATGCACGCTTGCCTATGAAATATATGTTTGAATTTTGGCCAGGACTTCATTATTCCATCGAGAGAAATTGTAATAAAGGAAAATTTACTCCAGAAGAAACAAAAGCCTGCAAAGAAAGACTTAATGATTCTATGGAATGGCTTGACTTATATGATAAGTTATCAATTCCATTAATTATTTCTGATACTGTTAGTGTATTTGCATCATTGTTTTTTATTGTAATTAAATTGATTAAAACTAACAGTTTTATTTTTTCTACATACTACGGAGTTGCAGGCTTTTTTATGATAATTCAGACAGGTTGTCTTTTTATATCATCAAGATTTTTATTCTCTTCTGTTAAATCTTGGGTTAATAAAATGATGAAATTATAAATGACGACTAAATCTTAAGGAGACCTTATCATGGGTAACAAATACGAAATAACTCTTAAAGATATCAATCAGGAAATTGAATTATTGCTCACTCAGCATAATCTTTTGATAGAACCTTGTAACAACTCTAATAATATAGATGATTTATTTTCAGAACTTTTAGCACAAATAGAAAAATATAAAATAGATATTTTCAATTATAAACGACAGGACCTGCCTTTTGTCGAAGATATGAACAACGACAATCCGATTTCTTATGCAGGCAAAGAAAACATTGAAGCCGAAGAAAATTCAGGATTAGTAAAAGCCTGTGTGGGATTTACATATAGAGGACTCTATATGTAACAATAAAGAGAAAGAAAGACTAATTGGAGAACTTCAGAAAATGATTAATGGACAATTTTCTGATTTGGCGAAAATAGGGCAGGATAGCATGGATTACAGTAAATTACGATTTGACGATAGTTCGCTTTCTCTTAATGAAATCCGTTCCCGATTCAACACTTTTATTATCTACGAATCTGATAGTAATAACTGGGAAAGACAATGGAGTATAATGAATGATTTTTGTTTAGGTGAATATATAAATTATTCTGCAAAAGAAATTTACGAAAAAATGATTGAAGATTTACATGCCGGAAATTTTGAAAGTGAAAATATTTATCAGGTTAGAAAAATAGATTCCAAAACTTTCAATATAGTAGACGAATATTCAAAACGCACTTTTGACGAAAAGGAGATATAAGCTATGAAAGACTTAAACATTCCCTTAGAAAAACTCATCGCTTCAAAAGCAATAATAGGGCAGTGTAAAAAGGAAAAGCGCATTTTTACGCCTTTTGAACAGGCAGTTCTTATATATCAGAATCCATTGCTTTCTCATGATGAAATGTTAAATCTCCTGAACCAGATAAATGAAGCCATAAAAGGGGACTCTGAATACGAAGAACTGCATAAACAACTTGAAGAATACATCCTCACAAAAGATGGAAAACAAATTGAATGGTTTCATAAAGAGCATTTTGCAAATGCATTTATTGAAGTTCCATTTCCATTCAGAAACGGTGACTTTGTACACACAATTGGTGATTCAAAAATTGCAATCTTTTCAAGCTGCAAAGATGAAAAAGATTATAAGAAAGGAATTAAGTTCAGGCAAAATCTTCTAAAAAAAGGAGCCGGCCTTGATACAACAGATATAAGCTGTCGAGTCGAATCTTTGGAGACTTCATATAAAAAACCGCAGCAACTATGCTTTCAGCATTACCATCCAAGCCTTTTAACTTTGGAATATGCAGAGTTGAAAGAAGATGATGAAAACTATGTACTTTTAAAAGCTGCTCAAGAATTGATGCAGGGCAGGGGTTCTTTAGAAGTTTTCTGCGAATACCTATTGAAATAAAAAATCTCAAAAAATGAGAATTCAATAATTTATACTCTTAATCATTGGAGGGAATTATGAAGAAGAACGCTTTGTACATTCACGGTTTTATGGGAAATCCAGAAGGTGGAACTTTCAAAACATTACAGAAAACTCTAAAAAACTGGAACATTCATTCAATTTCATTTCCAGACTTACATACAGATGTTGAAAAAACACAGCATCTTATCAGATCCTACTGTAAATCCAAAAATATTGACATATTAATTGGAGCCTCTCTTGGTGCTTTTTATGTTCTGCAGTATAAAGACACAATAGACAAACTCGTGATAAATCCATGTTTATATCCTTCTATCGAGATTCCAAAACTAAAGGACAGAACAACAGGTAATCCGATAATTCTTTCAAATAAGGTATTATCAGACTTCCGTGAAATGGAAAAATATGAAGATATTTCTGAACCACAAAAGCCCAGAACCTTCGGTATTTTTGCAAAAGACGATGAATTATTTCATTTCAAAGATTCATTTGACAAATTGTTTTACTACAAAGAATGTTATTATCCAAACAGCATTTTAATAAACGGGCATCACAGCATCGAAGAAGAATATTTGACAGATGGATTGCAACAGGCAGAAAAATATTTTGAAGACAGGGCAATGACACGTGGTGCTGTAGAAATTATCTATCAATTGATAAAGTCTAAAAAGGAAGCAGAAGAAAAAGCAAAACTTTTCAATGTAGATTTACCTGCACTCACAGAAACAGTTCTAAAGGAAGTTTCGGAAGATGAATATAATTCTTATGCTAAAGCCCTGAAAGAATTGTTTGATTCCTTTGCAATAATTGATGAGTTCGACAATATGCTTATAGTTGATTGTTTCAATATCATTAAAATCTGCATCCAGAAATATAATCGTTTTGGAAATAAGGAATTATCCTATTCATCAAATTTTGAAGAACTTCTTAATCATTTTTATTCAATTATGAAGGATCTTTATTTTTATGAAATATTTGGATTCTTTTCAACAACAGTACACCCTGAAGATATTCCTGAATTGAATCTTCCGTGCAAAGTTTTTTGTGGCTGTATATCCGGATGGGAAAAAGAGCCATACCTTGAAGATGATGGAAGTGAATCTTATGAAAATGTAATCCGTTTTAGCGATCCAGTAACAAAGGAACTCTTCTGTATGACAATTGGCAATAAACCGCGTGTCCTGGAAAACCGTGAAAAATGTTCTTTAACAGATGAACAGCTCGATATTATCAGGAACTTTGTTCGCGTTAATAAAGGAATAATCTTGCTTCATTCTGCAGGTATAATTGACTCTCCTACATTCCATGCAGCTCTTAAAGTAAAGGCAAATCCCGTTACGAGAGCCCCAAAATATCGTATCGTCTACAATTATTATCAATACCTTGGAAACTCAAACATAAGATTTCTTTCAAAAAGATACTATGTTGATATGGATGATATGACTTACGAAGAAGCTGTAAAAAATTATGCTCAACTCAAAGAAGAATTGCAGGAGTCATTAAACGCTGGTAAAGAAGATTGTGATGTAAAAGATTTTGATATTCTGCGTCCCGATGAAGGGAAAAACTTCTGCTGTTTCTGTAATACAGTTTTCGACGGAGATGGTAATTCAACCTGGCCAATTTATTATAAAGAAGCTGGTGAAACACACCGTTGTTGTGATGATTGTAATGAAAAATATGTTAATGCAGCCAGAGGAGACCACACACTGATAATGAAATTCAGAAAGCAGTTTGGAATTGATTATGCAGAATATGAAGATTAAAAAGCTTTCTAAGAATTTGAACTAATAGGGTATTCCAAAGGGGAGAAGGGCAGATGGCCTTGGCCTGATACTGTAGAGCATGTATTTACGTTGCAGTATAATCTAGTAATTCTAAATAATTGGGGGATTTTGAATGCCAAGAGCAAGAAGTAAAGACGATTTGTTAAATTTTTCGGAAGAGAATTATTCGATACTTTTGAAGATGATAGATGAAATGTCAGAAAATCAGCTTAATACGGAATTTGATTTTTCTGATGATGCCAGCAAGAAAGAAGCTCACTGGGGACGCGATAAAAATGTTCGTGATATTTTGATTCATCTGTATGAATGGCACCAGCTTTTAATTATTTTTGTTGAACACAATATGAAAGAAGAAAGTAAGATTGCATTTTTGCCTGTTGAATATTCTTGGAAAACTTATGGCGAAATGAATGTTATGCTGTGGAAGCGACATCAGGGAACAGACCTTGAAAGTGCAAAGAAAATGTTTGAGTCGAGTCACAAAAAAGTGATGGAGATGGCAGCTGGCTTTACCAATGAAGAGTTATTCACAAAAAAATATTACAACTGGACTGGAACTACAGATTTAGGGGCGTATTTTGTAAGTACCTGTTCTAGTCATTACGACTGGGCTATCAAAAAAATTAAGGCTCATTGTAAAAAAATTAAGTAGTTAGTGCAATTAGTCTTGCAAATGAAATAGATCTGTCGGGTTGTTTCCAGTTTCTTTTTTGAAGAAATATGAGAAGGCAGACAAAGATTGAAATCCCAGCAATTCGGAAATTTCTGTGCAGTTTAAGCCTTGCCGCATGTAAGAAATAGCCTGATCAATTTTCAACATAGAAATGTACTTATGAGGTGTAATACCAAGTTCGTTTTTGAAAGTGCGAATCACATGGTTTACGTTTCGATTACAATGTTCAGCAATATAATCTACTGAAAGTTCAGCAGTTGGAGTTTTATGTATCATCTTCAGTACAGCAGAAGTGGTTTCTGAATAAGTAATATCGGGCAAAAGGTATTGATTTAGTGCATGAATCAGCAGATCAAAATAGGCGCAGGATAAATCCCGATCAATTTGATGTTGACCAAAATCTTCCTCCATTGCTTTAACCAGGTGAAAAAGCATGGAATTATTAGACAAGTCAATTTCTATAAAATCCTGAAGAAGAAGCTTCTTATAGGTAAGAAAATCAAAATAAGTATGATCTACAGGATCGGATTCATCTTGAGCTACTCTAAAATCTGGATTTGCACGAAAAATATATAAAAAGCCTGGTTTAAGTTGATAATTGTTCTTGTAATAGGCAGTTCCAGAGGAAATATAATAGATACGATTTACGATATAAGCTGGATTATAAAACCAATTTGAAGGATTTCGTACACGGCCACAGGATAAAATAAAATATTCGTGTTGCATATAATCTCCTCAATGCATATTTTTATAAAATCATCGTCAATTCTTGTTATATACGTATACGCTCTGAAAGTCTAGAATTATTTAATAAAAATTACAGGAGTAAAAGATATGTTTAATGCAACATTTGAATCTTTAAGAACACATTCATGTCCAGATTGGTTTCAGGATGCAAAATTTGGAATCTGGAGTCACTGGGGACCACAATCTGTACCAATGTTTGGTGACTGGTATGCTAGAAATATGTACATTCAGGACTCAGAACAATATCTGTATCACCTAAGACATTATGGCCATCCATCCAAATTTGGATATAAAGATATTTGTGCACTTTGGAAGGCGGAAAATTTTGATCCGGATGCTTTGATGGAACAGTATTATAAGTCAGGTGCCAGATATTTTGTTGCACAGGCTTCGCATCATGATCACTTTTTTAATTTTGCTTCTGACTATAATCGTTTTAATTCGGTAGAGATTGGTCCACACAAAGATATTTGTGGTATGTGGAAGGCTGCTGCAAAAAAATATAATTTACCTTTTGGTATGACAGAACATTTGGGAGCTTCCTTTGCCTGGTGGCGAACAAATAAAGGTTCAGATACTCATGGACCTTACGCAGGTGTTCCATATGACGGGAATGATCCCGCTTATCGTGATTTTTACCATGATAACTATCAGCATGTTGCTAAACCAGGAGAAAGTGACAAGTGGGTTTGGTTGACTGAAAATGAAAAATTTCACGAGTATTGGCTGAAGGTTATGAAGGAAATTATTGATAAGTATGAACCAGATTTATTGTATTCAGACAGTTGGCTTCCTTTTGGCGAAAACTTTGAGTCAGTAGAAAATAAGGATTTTCGTTATGGACTGGAGGCTGTGGCATATTTGTATAATAAATCTGAAAAAATCTACGGTAAGAACATGGCGGTTTATACACAAAAAAGTCGTAAACAGGAAATATATGAAGTAGGAGTGCTGGATATTGAACGAAGTCAGTTACCAGATATTTCACCTGTGCCATGGCAATCGGAAACTTGTATTGGCGACTGGTTCTACAATGCCCGTGCAAAATATAAAAAGCCCAGACATGTTATTGATATATTAATTGATACAATTGCAAAAAATGGCACAATGTTGCTGAATATTTTGCAGAAACCCGACGGAACTGTAGATGAAGAAACAATGTATTTATTAAAGGAACTGGAAAAATGGTTTGCTGTAAATAGTGAAGCAGTTTATGGCACCAGACCGTGGAGAGTTTCTGGAGAGGGATCATCCCAAGTAATTATTGAAGGTTTTACAGAAGAACAGGTCCCTTGGAGAGAAGACGATTTCCGATTTGTTCAGAAAAATGGAAAATTATATGCATTTATGATGGGAATGAAGCTTGGAAAAACTGTTGTAATTAAAAGTATTCGAGACGATGAAAGAGTTACAAGTGTACGGCTTTTGAGTGTAGGAGAACTAGCTTTTATGCAGCATGCTGGATTGCTTATTGTAGAACTTCCAAAAGAAATGCCAACACCTTACGCAAATGCTTTGGAGATTTCATTTGAAATATAGGTAAGGATAATAATATGAAAAAAATATTCTAAAAGATTCTATTAAAAGGTTATTTACGGTGATGAATAATCTTTAGTCTGAATTTAAACATTATAATAAGAAATTTACTCTTGATGGTAGACTTGTTGGAGATTTAGGGGAAATTGCCTGTGATTTTTGGTAAAATAGATATTTAATGTTGAGGACTATCTGAAAATGCATAAAATAAAAATTACCGCAATTCGTAAAGCAGATTACAAGGATTTGCAGCAAAAATACGAAAATCCTATTCAGCACGCCTGTGATATTCAGGAAGGACAGGTATTTATTGTAAACGGCTGGCAACGTCCCGAAGGTATGTGTGAATCAGCATGAGAAAGTATTTCTCCATTTGTAATGACATTGGCACACGGCGGTGAAAACATTTATGACGGATGGATGAAGAATCCAAAATCGGCAATGATAAGCTGCAATGATGGCTTCAGACCGGTAAGCTTTTTGATTGAAGTAATGGATGAATAAATAATTCCTATGCAAATAACCTACATCATCCAGAAATCCCGCCGTCGCTCAATTTCGGTCAGCATAGTGGCTGATAACAATGTTCTTGTTAAAGCTCCTTATGGAACAACCGAACGTACGGTTCAAGAGTTCCTGCCATCTGAAGTTCTGGACAGTGTAGTTGTGCATGAACTTTGTCATCGCCGTCACATGAACCACTCAAAAGAGTTTTATGCAGAGATTGATCAGGTTTTCCCTGAATATAAACGCTGGAACAAATGGCTTAAGGATAATGGGGGAGTGTATTTAAAACGATGCGGGAAAAAATAGAATTTGAAATTGAAGGCAAAAAAATATCCATTTTTGGCACTGAAAATGCTGATTTTCCACTTGTAATTCTTAACACATACGGAGATGAAGGTGAAGAAGTATGGAATGAATGTCATAAGTTGAAATGTCCGCCTTTTTCTCTTGCATCAATTAGTAATCTGGACTGGAATAAAGACCTTTCTCCATGGGAGAGTCCTGCATTATATAAGAAAGAAGAGGCTTTTTCTGGTGGGGCAGATGCATATCTTTTGCTTCTGACAGAAAAGATTATTCCTGCAATTTGTGATTCATTGGTTATAAAACCTTCATATGTGGCTCTTGCCGGATATTCCCTGGCAGGACTTTTTTCTATTTATTCAGCCTATAATGCGGAAGTTTTCGCAAGAATCGCCAGTGTGTCCGGTTCATTGTGGTTTCCAGATTTTGAAGATTATGTAAAATTCCATGAGTTCTTAAAAATGCCTGATTGCGTGTATTTATCCCTTGGAGATACAGAATTAAAAGCGAAAAATAAGGTATTGTCTACAGTACAGGATAAGACCGCAAGTCTTTTTGAACTGTATAAATCAAAGAACATTCCGGTAATCTTTGATTTGAATAAAGGAAATCATTTTACTGAACCTGCGCTGCGTACAGCTAAAGGAATTAAATGGATTTTGGAGCAATAAAATGAGCGAAGTGGACCACGAAAAGTACCCTTCAATATTTCAGAAATGGCGGTTTGAGCTTGTTGATGAGGGTGGAAAATTAGGGTATTCCAAAGTGCCTCAAATGACGGGAAATATATATTGGTAGACAGAATGCGGATTATACGTAGTTTCGGGCATTGCCGTGTTTCTTTTCTGCGTGTATACTTCCGGGTATGGAATTAATAAAGCTTATTCTTAAAGGTATTGTACTTGGTGTTGCAAATGTTATTCCCGGTGTATCAGGTGGAACCATGGCTGTAGTTTTCAATGTTTATGACCGCATTATCTCTCTTATTACACCTGATATAAAAAAGATATTCCGTGAATGGAAATTCTGGCTGCCTCTTGGATGCGGGATGGCGGCAGGTATTCTTGCATTCAGCAGAATCATTACATATCTTTTAGGACATTTTCCTGTTCCTACTACATGGTTCTTCATTGGACTGATTATTGGAAGCATTCCTTTGATTTTTTTACGTATCAGGGAAAACTCTGCAGATGCAGATGTACGTAAATATATATTACTTGCATTAAGTTTTATAATCGGTCTTGCAGCTGTTCTTTCCATGTTTTTATTTGACGGAACAGAAAATAGTGCTGAATCTGTCGTTAACATTCACATGAATTTTAAATATGGTGTACTTCTGTTTGTTTCAGGAGCTCTTGCTGCAGTTGCAATGATAATTCCCGGAATATCAGGTTCTCTTCTTCTGCTTGCCCTGGGAATGTATGGAATTGTCATGAATGCGGTTGCAGACCTTAACATAATACTTCTGTTACCTTTCGGCAGCGGAGTTCTGTTTGGTCTTATAGCAGGAGCATTTCTTGTGCGCTTTATGATGAAACATATTCCTGCCTGTACTTATTCTGCAATCCTTGGTCTTGTAATAGGTTCCATTTTCCTTATTTTCCCTGGAATCGGAAGCGGAGTTGTCACAGTCTTAGTTTCTTTATGTACTGCAGCAGCAGGAATTGCTCTTGTAATTCTATTAAAGTAATTCTTTCTTAATATGTCTACAAAAGGATACGGTTTAGGGTATAAACCTGCCCTTTCTTCTGTATCCTTTTTTTTATTCGTACCTGGCTCTTTCTCCACCGATAAGTTTTGGCCTGCAGTATGCTGCTGTTACGTATGCTTTTCCAATAAATTTCTGCTTCGGATGAACCGGAACTGCCACATCTTTTAAATGCATTCCTATCAGCGTACTGCCGATGTCAATTCCAGCCGCAGCCTTTACATGTTCAACTGCAACCGGAGCATCCAGTCCGTGCCAGGCAGCAGTTGCCAGAGATCCGCCTCCGTGAACCCATGGAACGACGCAAACTGGTTCCAGACTGTACCTTAAAGCACATTCTTCTTCTATTATAAGGGCTCTGTTAAGATGTTCGCAGCACTGACAGGCAATAAAAAGTCCGTATTTATCAAGAACGGATTTTGCAGCTTCGAAAACAGCTCTTCCTGTTTCTTCACTGGAATTTTTACCAATTGTTCCTCCGCATATTTCGCTGGAAGAACAGCCTATAACAAAAATAGAACCTTCTTTTTGCGGATGAGCATCAAGAAGTTCATTTATAACAGATGTAACCTGGTTTTTAATTTCATCTAATTCCATAGTGTCGATTATAAAAATCTTCTTATATTGGTCAAGGTAAAACTTTACCAGGGTGACAGATCTGCTAAAGAACAGGAAGAATTTTATTTACTTTACAACTTAATGGCATCATATTATTCTATTTTTATGAGTGAATATGTAGATAAAATCCGAAGTGAATGGGGACAGAACGACGCCCGCCGGGATGCTTCATTTAAAACACCGGAAGATATAGTTCGGTTTGACAATATTCAGTATGCAGAAGACAAAGTTTTTAACCTTCTTGACGTTTACCGCCCTAAATCTGCCGGAAAAAGCGCTAAGCTTCCTGTAATTCTTAATGTTCATGGCGGAGCCTGGGTTTACGGTACAAAAGATACATATCAGTTTTACGGAATGGAACTTGCCCGAAAAGGTTTTGCCGTAGTAAATTTTTCCTACAGACTTGCACCGGAAGCAAAGTTTCCTGCCTGTCTGGAAGATGCAGATAAAGTTGTAAAATGGATTTTTGCAAATAAAGATGAATATGGCTTAGACACCGGTAATTTTTTTGCAACCGGAGATTCTGCCGGAGCTCATATACTATCTCTTTATACGGCTGCCCTTTCCGACAGAGAATTTGCAGTAACCTTCCCTTTTGACGTTATAAAGGATTTTAATTTTAAGGCAATTGTTTTAAATTGCGGAAAATATTCCTTTAAGGAAGAAGTTTATTCTGACCAGGACTTGCTTAAAGAAATTCTTACAGATTATAACAACAAAAAGCTTCATGATCAGATAGAAACTGTGGAGCACATTACCCCTTCTTACCCGCCGGTTTACATCATGACCTGTACCGGAGACTTCTTAAAGGAACAGTCTGTACTCCTTGCTGCTGCCCTTACAAGAGAAACTGTACCCTTTGAATATCATTACATAAAAGATCCTTCTATAAATTTGTGGCACTGCTATCAGAACAATATTGATCTTGATTCAGCAAAAAAATGCCATGAAGAGGAATGTAATTATTTTAAAAGAATCATGGGAGAGAAAAAATGACAAGAGTAGAAAGTTATGCACAGGAGTATTCAAAAATCAACAAGGCTTACAATGCAATGTTTGATTCTCTTCAGGTACTGATAGAAGCTGAAGACAGTGATCCTGAAGTATGTAATGCAATTAATAATGCCCTGGTTTTTCTGGATCCGGTTCTTGACCAGATAAAGGCAGAACGTGATGCCGCTGCAAAGAATTCTAAAGGCGGAGACGGTCCTGCAAAAAGCGCATTTAAAGTGTTTTAATATATAATTACCGCAATCTGATAAAATTCAGTCTATCGTTTATTTTTCATATATAGTAGAATCTGATTTCCGGAGGATTACCAGTGAATTATAACGATAAACCGCTGAAGATTTTTTTTGCGTATTACAAACCGCATCTTCACATTTTTATAGCAGACATGGTTTGTGCGCTAATGATTGCCGTAATTGACGTAACTTTTCCAATAGTAACGCGATATCTGCTTAATACTTTTATTCCTCAGGGAAAAATGCAGCTGTTTTTTATAATTATTGCTGCCATTCTGGGAATCTACTGCATCCGCTGGGTATGTACCTGGTTTGTTAATTACTGGGGACATTATTTTGGCGTAAAAGTAGAAACAGATATGCGCCATGACGTATTTAAAAAGCTGGAAAGCCAGAGTTTTTCTTTTTTTGACACTCATTTAACCGGGCATCTCATGAGCCGTGTTACCAATGATCTCTTTGAAATTACCGAACTTGCCCATCACGGTCCTGAAGATGTAATGACTTCTGTCCTTACCCTTCTGGGAAGTTTTATTCTTTTATTGCGGATCAGATGGGAACTGGCTGTTATTGTTTTTGCATTTCTTCCTGTTATATTAGTAATAACCATTATAAGCCGCCGCCGGCTTTCGGAAACTTCCCGCCGGGTTAAAGAAAAAACGTCCATGATAAACGGAGTTCTTGAAAATTCCCTCACAGGAATCCGGGTTACCCAGGGCTTTACCAATGAAAAAATAGAACTGTCAAAATTCGATGACAATAATGAACTCTACAAAACCAGTAAAAAGACATTTTACCACACCATGTCAACCTTTTATGCCAACGTTGAGTTTTCCACTGCCCTTTTAACTCTTATGGTTTTTGCCTTTGGCGGATATTTCATAATGAAGGGTACAATGACGGTGTCAGATCTGGTTGCAGCAAACCTTTTTGTAGCAGTATTTACAGCTCCGGTTAGAAAACTCGTTTTTTTCGTAGAACAGTATTCCACAGGAATGGCAGGCTTTAAGAGATTCCTCGAAATTATGCGTACGGATACTTCCATAAAAGAAGCTCCTGATGCCGTTGAACTTTTAAGTGCCAGGGGAAACATCAGCTTTAAGGATGTCTGCTTTTCTTATAATGACAAGTCAACCGTACTCGAAAATGTTAATCTGGAAATAAAAGCCGGTCAGAAATTTGCATTTGTCGGGGCCAGTGGCGGCGGAAAGAGTACAATCTGTAACCTTATTCCCCGTTTTTATGAAATAACTTCCGGTTCGATTTATCTGGACGGAATTGACCTTAAAAAAATAAAGCTGGAAAACCTCAGAAAGCAGATAGGAACTGTACAGCAGGACGTATTTTTATTTGCAGGAACGATAAAAGAAAACATTGCTTATGGAAAACCTGGTGCCAGTGATGAAGAAATCATTCAGGCTGCAAAACGGGCAGAAATTCATGATGATATTATGAAGATGAGTGACGGCTATGATACGGTTGTAGGAGAAAGAGGCCTTAAACTTTCCGGCGGACAGAAACAGAGGGTTTCAATCGCAAGGTGCTTTCTTAAAAATCCTCCGATTCTCATACTGGATGAAGCAACCAGCGCCCTTGATACTGCTACGGAAGTAAAGATTCAGAATGCTTTTGATGCTCTGGCAAAAGGCCGTACTACCCTTGTAATTGCCCACAGGCTTTCTACAATAAAAAATGCTGATATGATTGCAGTTGTTGACGGAAAGAATATTGAAGAGTACGGAACCCATGAACAGCTTCTTGCCTTAAATGGAAAATATGCGCAGCTCTGGAATAATCAGGTAATGTAAATTCTTAAAATTGGATATATATAAAAAGTTGACATCATTTTCTGTAAATGATAGTTTCTTGCGGGAGTAAAATATTATGATGCTTTTTTTAAATGTTCTTCTCTTATTAGTTGGTTTTGTGGCTTTAATTAAAGGCGCTGATTTTTTTGTAGACGGCAGCTCATCCCTGGCAAAAATATTTAAAGTTCCGGGTGTAATCATCGGCCTTACGATTGTTGCCCTCGGCACTTCCCTTCCTGAACTTGCCGTAAGTACCTCAGCAGCTCTCAGGGGAGCAAATGAAATCGCAGTAAGTAATGTTACAGGCTCTAACCTTTTTAATATTCTTTGTGTACTTGGTTTCTGTTCTTTATTCCACAGAGTTCCGGTTAATTCGATTATCTTAAAAAGAGATTTTCCTGTTTCTATAGCTGTATCTCTGGTTGCTCTTTTTGCAAGCTGTTCCGGAGTTATTTTCAGCGGAAAGCTTTTCGGTCTTAAAATGGCTGATAATGCGGGACTTGTAAGCCGCTGGCTGGGAATCCTTCTTCTTGTACTTTTTGTGTCTTACATTTTCTGCCTTATCTATGATGCAAAGAAAAATCCTGTTTCTGAAGAAGAGACATCTAAAGTTTATTCCCTTCCAAAAAGCATTTTATTAATCATTATTGGCGTTGCAATGATTATTGCAGGCGGTCAGGCTGTAGTTAACAGTGCCCGCATTATTGCCCGCACTTTCGGAATGACGGAAACCTTAATCGGTCTTACTGTCGTTGCCATCGGTACTTCCCTTCCTGAACTGGTTACTTCCATCGTCGCTGCCCGTAAAGGAGAAGTAGATCTTGCCGTTGGAAATGTCGTAGGCTCAAACATCTTCAACCTGCTTTTTATTCTTGGCGTTTCTTCAACAATTCATCCTGTAAAGGTAAACGCTGCCAGTGTCTATGACTTCGGCATAATGATTATAATCAGTATTTTAGCCTGGGTTTTCAGCATTACAAATAAAAGCGTTCGCCGTGCAGAAGGTATATTTATGATACTGACCTACGCAGCGATTACTGTTTTTGCAATTTTACGCTAAACAGATTCCGGTTTATGAATACTTAATATTGCAGCATTCATAAACCGGTTTTTTTATATCAGTTTAAGCCAGGCACTGTTCCAGTCTGGAAAGTATTTTGCTTTTATCATAGTTTTTACCGATAAAGACAATCTGGTTTATTCTGTCTCCATATTCCTTGTCCCAGGAATTTCTGAGTTCTTCATCATCTTCAAGACATTCTTTCTGAGTAGCCTTATCCAGGGCTGCAACCCAGTAGGCAACTGCCATAACCGAAGAGTTTCTTCCTGCCTGTTCAAATAAAAGAACATCCTCCGGCCTGTCCTTAAACCAGATATATCCTTTTGCACGTATAAGCTCTTTTGGAAAATCTTCATTAATGAATTTCATGAATTTCTTCTGGTCAAAAGGTCTTTTATGCTCATAAGAGAAACTGGAAATTCCGTATTCATCCGTAAAGCCCCTGTTGGAATCTGTAAGCGAATTAATTGCCTTCTGAATTGCAGAGGAAGAATCTACCATTTCATAATTAAATTTCTGGTCAGAGGTTATGCGGTCAATCTCAACTTTTCCCTGAGTAGTTTTAATGATTTCTGCTTTCTGCTGGAAATTACGGATTATTTTAATAACTTCTTCAATCTGTTTTTCGTTAAGCAGGTCAGTTTTATTCAGGATGATTGTGTTGCAGAATTCTATCTGGTCTACAATAAGTGTCGTAATGTCATTGGAAGCAAGATTATTTTCATCTTTTTCTTCGTAGTTTCGTAAATCCGTCATGAATTCACGGTAAATTCTGTCTGCATCAACAACAGTTACAATATTTGAAAGATAAACATTTGTATCAGGCTGAGCGTCTTCATAGGCAAGGAAAGATGCTGCAATGGCACCCGGATCACTGATACCGGAAGCTTCTACAAATACTGATTCAATTTTATCGTTGTCAGAAATTTTTTCTACCTGCTTTAAGAACTCTTCCCTTAAAGTACAGCAGATGCAGCCGTTCTGCATTTCGTACATTTCGCTCTGGGCTACGGCAGAACCGTTCTTTTTGATAATAGCCGCATCAATGTTAATGCTTCCCATGTCATTTACGATAAGTGCTACCCTTCTTTTTTCCTGACGGAGAATTTCATTTAAGAGAGTTGTTTTTCCGGATCCTAAATATCCTGTAATGAGAGTAACTGGTTTTTTAGTCATATAGATTTCCTTAAGATTGAGATAGTTTTAGTTTGTTAAGCAAATAAAAAATTAAAAACTAATCATTAAGGCGTATCTTTTGAGAAATCAAAGTAAGCTTTTTTAAATAGTTTTTTTTGAAATAAAATATTGATTTAAAATAAAGGACCAGCGTAAAAACAGTTTTTACTGACAGCATAAAAAACAGCAGCAGCAGGTTTATATTCTGGCGGCTGATCTGCAGCGTTAAACAGATTTTACAGTCTTCTCCTGAACAGTCATGATGAAGTTCCGTACTTTCAAAAAAAACAGAGGAAATAATAGCTGTAAATAAAAGGAAGGCTAAAACAGTTCTGGCTTTTTTTATTCCTGATTCCTGCATTTTTTACAAAGTCCGTTTAGAGAAGAAAGTTTCAAGTCAATTTCTATGTTCAAATTTTTAGAAAGTTCATTTAAATAATCAGCCGTTTTTTTATCAGAAAGATGAACTATGGAGCCGCATTTACAGCATTGAAAATGCATATGCTCTTCACAGTGATTCTGGTCTTCCGTACTCTGGTATGTATAACCGTCTGCAACAGGTGATTTATGTCGGATAAGTTTTCCGGCAGCAGTCATTTTATCAAGATTACGGTATATAGTTGTTTTATTTACGTTGATTCCCTGCTCCCTTAAAAAAGCAGAAAGTTCTCCTGCAGTAAAACAGCAGTTATTTTTATTTTCTATGTAAGTAAGAATTAAATCAGATGCCTTTGTGTGATATGACTTTTGCAACATAGTTGCATTTTATAGAATTTTCCCTTATTTTTGTCAAGAATGTAAAATAAAAAAGAAATTACATTTTAAGCTTTTTTTTATGAAGTTTTGGGCTTATAATTTAGTCGTGTCCTTTATTTTAAAAAAGCGGATAAATCCTTATAAGATGAAGTTAATATCCACTATTTCGGTCAGTGGTTTATTAATGATTCTTGTATTTATTCTGACTAGCTTTACAATGAATAAGGCTTTATATTCCGCAGAAAAAAAGTATTTTGAATGCTGCTCAGAAACTGTGGAAGGTTATTCCGAAGCGCTCTATTTTTATCTTGAAAATTATCATACAGCATTAAAATCTATATATGACCCGCTTTTATTTTCTACAGGAGACACTGCCAGAATCCAGGACTGGCTTATCAAAAATAAACCCTACATGCCGGAAGATTTTGCAGCTTATTTTTATGTAGATGAGAAAAAAACAGGATATTTTTCTAACGGAAATATAGTAGGCCTTGAAGGCAGAAATTATGTTGATAAATCAAATTATATTGACAGTGATTTTTTTGTAAGCAATATAATGTATTCCAAGCTTTCTTCCTCTCCTGTTTTTGTCATAGGTATTCCCTATTTTGATGATAATCATTCTCTTAAAGGAATTTTATGTGCCGTCTTTAAGATTGAAGTTATGCAGAAAATTACTGACGCCATAACTTTAAGCGAAAAAAAATATGTTTACCTTCAGGACCGCACCGGAAGGTTCCTGGTTCACCCGGATAAATCTTATCTCGGAGAAGTTTTTATTCCTGATGATGAACATTACAAAGCCATAAGCAGTGAATTCATTTCATCTCAGATACAAGGCAAAATAGAAACTGTAAATGAAAACGACGAGGTTGTTAATCTTATATACAATAGAGTGAAACTTTGTGAATGGATTTTAGCCATTGCATTTCCTAAAGTTGAACTTGAACAGATATACCGTCAGCAGAATTCTACAAAAGTTACAATCATATTAATTTCGGTCCTGTCGCTGGGTATTTTTGTTTTCCTGGAAATGTCCCTTCTGAATTATTTTTATAAAAATCAGCTTGTAAATGCAGTTTATGATCCTCTTACAAACCTTTATTCCAGGCAGTTTTTTGAAAAAATTGCCGACAGGCATCTAAAAAAGAATCCCCGGGTAAAATTTATGCTGATAGAAGCTGATATAAGGGGATTTAAATTTATAAATCAAAATTACGGTGAAGAAAATGCTGATAAAATGATTTTTTATCTTTCTACACTTCTTAATAAAGCCGTACAGAGTTATAAAGGCCTTATCTGCCGCGGTTATGCAGATCATTTTTACATTATGCTGGAAGTTCATAATGTCTATAAGGCAATGTCCATGTTTAAGAAAAAGCTTGAACAGCTGAATGATCTTATAAAAGCATACGAAATTCCGTTTTTCCCTAAATTCGGTATAACTTTCTTCCGGCCGGAACAAAAAAGAAATGTTTCCGTAAAAGAACTTATCGGACAAGCGTCATTTGCAAAAAGTACGATAAAAGACAATATGATTCTTCCTTACGCAATTTACAATTCACGGCTGCTGGATAAGGTTAATGAAGAACATTACATTGAGGCAACCATGGAAAAAGCCCTCGAAAACGGGGAATTTTTTGTCATGTATCAGCCTAAAATCCTTCTTGCAGATGATAAAATTGTCGGAGGAGAAGCTCTTGTCCGCTGGAAAACCAATGATATAGGCCTCCTTACCCCGGATAAATTCATTCCGCTGTTCGAAAAAAACGGCTTTATTACCAAACTGGACTTTTACGTCTACGAACAGGTGTTTAAATTCATATCCCGCCAGCTGAAAGAAAACCAGCCTATTGTTCCGATTTCTGTAAATATGAGCCGCAATCATAACAAACCGGACAAATTCATGCATGACTTTATGGAACTTTTCAACAAATATAACATTCCGCCGGAATACATTCAGGTAGAAATAATTGAACGTTCCGTAATGGACTCAAAAACACTCTGCGAAATTACAGACCGCCTGCACGAAAAAGGTTTCAGTGTAGCAATGGATGATTTTGGAAGCGGAGAATCTTCCCTCAACATGCTTACAAAAGTTCCTGTTGACGTACTGAAATTTGACAGGTATTTCCTGCTTTCTACGATGAATGAAAAAGGAGCTGTTGACGAAAAATCTGCCCGTTTTATGAGCAGCCTTATTGAATTAAGCCGTAATCTTGAAAAACAGACCGTATTTGAAGGTGTAGAAACTGAAGAGCAGAGAGACTTCCTTAAAAAAATCCGCTGCGACCAGGTTCAGGGCTATTTCTATTCAAAACCCCTTCTTGAAAATGAATTCCTTGAATTCATAGAAAAACATAGTAATTAAACAAAAAAACACAGCATCCTGTATAAAATATTATACAATTTAAGAAAAATTTAGAAAAAACCGGAGATTTATACAAAATTTATGCCAAAAAGACGTTCCCAGCCGCCTGTGTAAAACTTTTTCAGCAGAATAATCCGCTTTATCGCAGATTTTTTGTCCATATCGTGGGCGGTAATTTCAAAAAAAGCCGATAAAAAACCGCTGGCAATCATATGAAACAGTTCCTTATCCATGCAGGAATCTTTCTGCCCTTTTATATTTTTAAGTGTTTTTGCAAAATCTTCCGTAGAATCTACTTCCTTTTTTATCATCTCATGAATGAAATTTTCATAAGAAGTTCCCTCTGAACAGCAGATCAGTATTTTAGAACATTCATAGTCGTCATAGATTATGTCCAGCATTTCCATCATGCAGTCATCCGTAAGCCGGTTCATTTCGCTGCATTTATCTTCATCAGAAAAATTATAATAAGTATCAATTCCCCGGTTGTACACAGAGAGTATTTTTTCCGCATGGGCGTGCACTACTTCATCAAAAAGAGCTTCCTTATCCTTAAAGCGTGAGTAGATGGTTCCGGTCGTAACACCGGCATTTTTTGATATAGTCCGTAAGCTTGCTTTTAAAAAACCTTTTTCAAGAAATTCCCTGCGGGAACATTCTATTATTTTTTCGTAGACACCTTCTCTCTGACTTGCCATATCCCCTATTATACAACAAAAGCCTGTGCTTTTTCTATAAATTCATTTCTTCTTCACTTTCTTTTGCGGCATATTCAAAATATCCCTTTAAGAAAGTAAAAAATGCCTCAGCCTTTGTATTGTCCGTCTTATTTTTCTTAAAAGTTATAAGTATGTCACGACTGCATTTCGGATCAGTAATGGGTAAAAGGAGCACGCGGTTTGTGTTGAGGCGCTCCCAGCTGAAGGCAGGCCAGAATCCTATTCCCATATTTGCAGAAATCATGTTCTTTACGGCAGCCGGGCTGTCACTTTCAAAGATAATGTTGGGTTTTACGCCGGCATTACGGCAATACTTATCACAGATTGCACGCATCTGTTTTGCACCGGAAAGGGATATAAAATCCTCGTTTTTAACATCTTCAAGCCTTACGCTTTTTAAATTCTGAAAACGACTGATGTTGGGAACAGCCAGATAAATATTTTCCGTACAGACAAAAACAGAATCTTTTTCTTCAACGGAATGCTGATAAAACAATTTTGTAGTTACGCAGATATCATTAAGGTCATTTTCTTCATTCTGGGTAAGCTGAATATGCAGGGAATCATCGATTTTCTGATATTCAATTATGGCATCCGTTACAAGATTTGAGGCAGCCAGAACGTTCAGGTGAATCGTATTGTTTTCTATGTGACTTAAAGCATGGAGCTGTTCCGGAAGATCATAAATATCAGTTAAAAGGGGTTCAAGTTTCTCATAAAAGTAGCGGCCGTATTCCGTAAGCACGATATTGCGGCCTTTTGTAGCAAAAAGCGGAACTTCCAGTTCATTTTCCAGCCTGTGTATTGTCTGTGTAAGGGCCGGCTGTGCAATGTGCAGTTCTTCTGCGGCCCTGGTTATATGCTGAAGCTGTGCTACTTTAAGAAAATACCTTAACTGTGTTAATTCCATAACTTTAACCTTATGAATTGAATTTTAATCAATAAGTTTATCAATATTGTTTTGATATAAATAATATATTATACATTATTATTTTTGTACACTATATTACCTTACGAAAACTAAAAAGTTTCTTAAAGAGATGTTCGGAGGTATTATTAAAATGGCTGAATTACTTGAAGCCGGAATGCTTATCTGTTTTGGTCTTTCATGGCCTATGTCACTGGCAAAAAACATTAAGGCTCATTCTGCAAAGAATATGAGCTTCCGTTTTATCATGCTTATCATCCTGGGTTATGTAGCAGGAATCGGGGCAAAAATCATTAACGGTACTTACAACTACGTACTTGCAGTTTATTTCCTTAATCTTGTAATCGTAAGTGCAAATCTTGTTGTTTACTTCATCAATAAAAAGTACGACCGCAAGTATTCTGAACGTCTCAAGCTGACTCTTCAGGAAAATTATAAACAGGCTATATAAAAAAAGACATAAAAAAACAGGGGTATTTGTATGAAAAACTTCAGCGGAATGAACAAGTTGTGTAAGAAAGGACAGACGGTATTCTTTGGTTCTACAACCCTTTCACAGATGGATTTAGGCGACCTTATGGGAAACAGCACTAATTCCCATATCTACAACCGCAGCAAGGACGGGCTTACCATTGACCAGGCTCAGAAAATCATAGGTGAATGTGCCTGCGAACTTCAGCCTTCCCGCCTTTTGATTAATATCGGTGAAGAAGACATTGAATCTGCTGATTTTAAGGTTGATTCTTTTATTTCTAAATACGAATGGCTTTTATATCAGCTTCATACCCACTGTGAACTCTGCACCATGTATATCATCTCGGTAATGTCAGATAATCCTAAAGCTGTAAAACTTAACCGGGAACTTGCAAAACTTGCAAAAGATACAGGCTGCGTTTTCATTAATGTAGCCCACAATACACCATGGAGCTTTATTTCTTCGGTAAAACCTTACATCAGGTCTTTTCCGATTTCCTTTGCGGAAGCAATGCAGTATGCCGGCTGATCGCCCAATTTCCGGTATACTCGCTTCAATAATATAACCTTAGTTAGCCGGACTGTGATAAAGGCCTGACCAGCGTTTACCATAGTCCGGTTTTTTTATGTACTGCCTTTAACCTTCTATCTGAGCCTTGATGATTTCGTCAAGTTTTTCAGGTGTAAATGTCGGTGCATATCTTCCAACGACAGTACCATCCTTTCCGATAAGGAATTTTGTAAAATTCCACTTTATTTTTGACGTAAGAAAGCCCTTTTTCTGAGATTTAAGAAAAGTATAAAGCGGAGATTCATTTTTTCCATTTACTTCAATTTTAGAAAACTGCGGAAAGGTAATGCCGAATCTTCCTGTACAGTATGTATGGATATCACTGTCTGAACCTGGAGCCTGATTTAAAAACTGATTGCATGGAAAGTCAAGAATTTCAAACCCCTTATCCTTATATCTGGTATAAAGATTCTGAAGTCCTTCATACTGTGGTGTAAATCCGCAGCCTGTCGCAGTATTTACTACCAGAACAACTTTTCCCCTGTACTGTTCCAGAGAAACATCTTCACCGTCCCTTGATTTAACTGAGAAATCATAAAATGACATATTCTGCCTCCGAATAAAAATAAACAGGACTACCCTGCTGACAATATAAGTTATACTGCAGAATTACATTTATGTCAATTAAATTGTATACAATATTTAATATTCAGGATACTTTTATTTACTAATAAAAGCTGTCTTTTTACAGACAGCCTTTTCTTTATTTTTTTAGTATTACAAAACTGTATCCGGAAAGCATCTTCAGGTACTGAACGAGCCGGGGATATAAAGGTTCTGCTTTATCACCAAAGTGTTCCTTTACCTTGATTCCTATCTGCTGAACATTACGCTCCCCGTCTATAAGCGGCCATATAAAGCTGCCGAATTCTTCAAGATGAACCTGAGAAAACCGGGGTTTCTTAAAGAATTTCTGCATGATGGTGTTAAAAAAGCCTTTATTTTCAACAAAAATCGTTACACCACCCTGAGAATCAGTCTCAGAGCGGTATTTTTCATTTTTATCAAAAACCAGATCCAGAAAATTACTCTGCTTTTTCATTCTTTTTCTTCGGATTAATTCCGTAAAGAAGGATGAATGTTACGATTGCAGCAAGAGCAATAATGCTTCCTGCAAGACCTGTATTGAATTTTGCACTTAAGTCAATCTTTTCTGCAACACGGATAACTGCAAATACGGCAAGAAGAACACCTACAAGTCCCTCACCTGCAATCATACCGGAACAGAAAAGAACTCCACCTGAACTCTCGCATGATTTTGCTGAATTGCGCCTGTCGATAAACCAGCGGAGAAGACCGCCGATCATAATTGCTGCAGTAAGTTCAAGAGGAAGATACATACCGATTGCTACAGGAAGAGCCGGTACTTTAAGGATTTCAAAAGAAACTGCACTGAATGCACCGATAAAGATTAATGCCCATGGAAGGTTTCCTGACATAACGCCTTCAGTTACAATCTTCATAAGGGTTGCCTGAGGAGCAGGAATTTCTGTAGAACCGAATCCCCATGCCTTGTTAAGGAGAATAAGGATGCCACCGATTGTAAGTGCTGAGAAAATAGCACCAAGGAATTCTCCAATCTGCTGTTTCTTAGGTGTAGCTCCAAGAAGGAATCCTGTCTTAAGGTCCTGGCTCATGTCGCCTGCAAGAGCTGATATAATGCAGATAACGGCACCAACAGTAATTGCACTGATCATTCCGTGAGAACCTGTATCACCGGAAATCTTAAGCAGGGTTGTTGCAATAAGAACAGTTGCAATCGTCATTCCTGATACAGGATTATTGCTTGAACCTACAAGTCCTACCATTCTTGAAGAAACTGTAGAGAAGAAGAATCCGAAAATTACGATGATAAGGGCGCTTACAATGCCAGCCTGGATTACAGGAAGAAGCCAGATTGCAAGAACAATGAGAAGGCTTCCGATAAGAACAACCTTTATGCTGATGTCCTGTTCCGTGCGCTTAGAAGAATCACCGCTGTTATTGCCAGCCAGTCCTTTTACGGCTCCGGCAAAAGTCTTTACGATAAGTGGAAGTGATTTTATAAGGCTGATAATACCTGCTGTAGCAAGAGCTCCTGCACCAATATATCTTACGTACTGAGACCAGATTGCTCCGGCTCCTGCACCTGTATAAAGATCTGTAATGGAAACGCTTGCAGGGAAAAGTACAGAACTTCCGCCAAAAGTTACGATTGCAGGAATAAGTACAAACCATGCAAGTACACCGCCGGCAAAAGTCAGGGCAGAAATGCGCGGACCGCAGATATAGCCTACTCCGATTACAGCCGGATAAATTTCAGTTGCAAAAAGAGTTTTGAATTTATTAAGAGGAACTTCAATTACCCCGGGAATAACCTTAAGTCCGTCAATGATGAACTTAAATGCAGCAGAAACTGCCATACCAAGGAAAATTATCTTTGATTTTGAGCTTCCTGACTGTTCTTCTCCAGCAAGAAGAACTTCGGCACAGGCCTGAGCCTCAGGATAAGGAAGTACACCATGTTCCTGTACGATAATTGAATTGCGGAGCGGAATCATGAAAAGTACGCCAAGAAGAGCACCGCAAAGGGTGATAAGGGTAATTGCAACGAGACTTGGTTCTCCTGTAACCCCTTCTTTTGCCCAGAGGAAGAAAGCCGGCATTGTAAAGATAGCTCCGGCAGCAACTGATTCACCGGCAGAACCGATTGTCTGAACCATATTACTTTCAAGGATAGAGTTTTTCTTGAGAATAATGCGTGTTATTCCCATTCCGATTACGGCCGCAGGAATAGAAGCAGAGATTGTCATACCAACGCGGAGACCGAGATAAGCGTTTGCTGCACCAAAGATAATGGCCAGCAGAATACCGGTAACTACAGAGGTCATTGTAAGTTCCGGAGTGACTTTTTCAGCCGGAATGTACGGCTTAAATTCGTTATTTTCCATAGTAACGCACATTATTACATAAAGAAACGGCTTTATGCAATGTTATTGCGTAATATTTCATAGATTATTGAATAAAATTCATCATAAACAGAAAAAAAAAGAACCCCTCCCGCTTGATATGTACCCATAATTCTGGACACATATTATGAACTAGGAAGAAGGAATGGATGCTTCCCTGAATTTTACAGGAGGCATCCATTTTGTTTTA